>NZ_WXWP01000020.1:0-13542 GCF_009904765.1 Vibrio sp. V39_P1S14PM300 | reverse complement strand
GCTTATACTTCTGCGTCTCATGCCCCTTACACTGAGCAAACCGACAAAGCTTAATCCTGCTTTGTAATTGGAAACTCTCTATATCTTACTGATATGTTGGCTCTGCACTTGCAGAGCCATTTTTTTAGCCGCTAAAGCTGATCTTCTATCGGTAAAATTCCGGAAAACCAGGCGCCGATGCGTCGCCAGAGACTGGCGTCCGGTTCGCTGGTGTACAACGTTTCGGTTGCAGCGTCACGCCAGACGATATCGCCGTCCTGCCATAACACCTGATAGGCGACCTCGGGTAACGACTGAATAAACTGCTCCGATTGTTGCGAGACATACTCTGGTTGTGTGAGTACCACGGCCATTTCCGTGTTCAGCAGGGCTGAGCGTGGATCCCAATTCATAGAACCAACGAACAGTTTTTGGTTATCCATCAACATCACCTTCGCATGCAAGCTGGACCGACTGCTGCCGGTCATACTCCAGCGGTTATTTTGTTTGCTGGTGGATTTGGTTTCCCAAAGCTGAACACCGCCTTTTACCAATTGTTCACGATATTTGGCATACCAGCCATGCACGGCAAACACATCGTTAGAAGCCAGTGAGTTGGTGACGATGATGATGTTTTTGCCAGACTGCACGGCCCTGATCAATTGTTGGGTGCCGGACTCGGTCGGGACAAAATAAGGCGAAATCAAGATCAAAGAATGCTCCACATCGGCCAGCAAAGATTTAAGCTGTAATACCAGTTGGCTGTCTTGTCCTTCGAGTTTGCTCGGAACGTCGTACAGCAGCTGCGCTGGTCCCCAGTGCAGAGGAAGATGGCCCTGACGTAGCTGATGGTATAGTGGCAGTCGGGTAAAGTCGTAGATGCCGTGAGAGAACTTGTCGGCAATTTTTGTCTTGTCGAGCCATTGTTGCACTTCTGCGGGCGTGTATGGTCTGGCGTCTGGATATATCCACTCCATCGGAATGGCGTAGTCACTGTTCCAGTACAGGTCGAATTGATCCGCAATCTGCTCGACCGTGTTGCCATGCAGCAGCACATCAAAATCACCAAACTCAACATCCGACAGGTAAGAGAAATACTCATTGCCAATATTGCGCCCACCGACGATGGAGGCGACGTTGTCGGCTGTCAGAGACTTATTATGCATACGCTGATTCAGCCGGTCGAAATCACCCAGGAAACTCAGTCCACGAGAGTGACGGTTTTTATGTGGATTAAACAGGCGGATTTCGATGTTCGGATGCGCATTGAGGTAGGCCATGGCTTTGTCGCTGCGTGCCTGCATGTCATCCAGCAGCAGCCTCACCCGCACGCCACGCTCTGCGGCTTTGTATAAACGCCACGTGAGGAGTTGGCTGGTCTCATCGTTACGATAGATGTAGTACTGGAGATCGAGGCTTTTCTGTGCGGTTTCGATCAACGCCAACCGGGTCAGAAGTGCGTCGTGGCCTTTATTCAAGGGCAGAAAACCGGACTCTCGGGTGAGGTCATGGCCATGTTCGGTGGGCTTAAAATAGTGGTCGAGACGTGAGTCTTGTTGATACCCAAAGTGGTAGCTCAGCTTCTTTTGGGCGTCGTCAGGCAACGTCACCGAGCTGCAGCCGTTGAGCACAAACAAACAGGTACTAAAAAATAAGGTGTAAAGGCAACGCCAACGAACTTCAAACAACGGGCTCATCCTTGTGTCTAAATGAGTTCTTTTGGCCACTATAGCAAAGCAGAACGCTAGCTTGAGTGATGTGCCGTCGATTTTGCACAGCTTCACCACTTTGTTCTGATTTGGTAGGATTTTTATTCGAAAAGTGGATTCACAGGCGTTGGATTTGTTAGTGTGGTGATAACTCAACTGAAAAAATACAAAAAGGAATAACGATGAGAACAATCAGCCTGTTATTTGCCGTCTTTGTTAGCTGTTTCTTGTCTGTTGCCCAAGCCGAGGAAAAAAAATACTCAGAGAGCGACTTGTTGGATCGTCCGTTAATGGAGCGCTACATTATGGACGAGCTGAAATCTTTGCGTCAGGAGCAGCAAGATCTCGAGCGTCGTCTCACTGTGCAGATCACTGACCGTGAGCTGGCGGTTGCCGATAAATCACTGAACTATGCCAACGTCACGGTTACTTATTTCTTCTACATTATTGCCGGAGTGGCTTCGCTGATCGCTTTGATCGGCTGGCAGTCGATGAAAGAGATCAAAAACAACACCAAAGATTTGGCGGATAAACGACTGAATAAAATTGCGTTGGAGTACGAAAAGAAATTCGTGGCGCTGGAACGCGACTTGAAGCGTAAGACCCGCATCATCACTGAAAACAACAAAGAAATTGAGATCATTAACGAAATTCATAATTTGTGGTTACGCGCGCAAAGCATGCCAACGCCGGAGCAACGAGTTGAAGTGTATGACGAAATCCTCAAGATCCGTCCGGGTGACCTGGAAGCTTTGACGTACAAAGCCGATGCGGTCATGGAGATGAAAGAGTACTACTGGGCGTTGAGTATGTGTAACCGGGTACTGGAGCTGGATGGTAAAAATGGCCCGGCTTTGTATCAGCGTTCGTGTGCGTTTGCCCGATTAGGTGCGGAAGAGCAGGCGATTGAAGACTTAGTGCACGCCATCGAGGTGAGCCCGTCGATCAAAGATTTGCTCAACGAAGAACCGGATTTGGAATCATTGCACGGGCATCCGACGTTCGATGCTCTGCTTCGACCGGAGGACGAGTAACAGACCTTGAAAAAGGAGCTGAAAGGCTCCTTTTTTATTGGATTAATCAACTGGATAATTGACCCACCTTGAACCATACGCCCGGCTGTAATCCGGCGTTTCCGGTATCGTGGTCATGGTTGGGCTCGGGACCAATGGGCCAACAACCGTACGATAGGGCACAATGCCAGCCCAAACCGGCAAGTCCATGTCGGCAGCATCATCATTCACATCAGAGCAACTGATTTTCACCGATGCTTCAGACAGTGGCATGCTCAGAACCACGGTTGCCGTCAGCTCTTTTTCATTTCCGGTTCGGGCCTCGGCACTTCTGCCGGGGGCAATCTGTTCGACGAAATGATTGAGTAAGCGATCTTTTTCCTCGTTGTCCTCTATTTCTTCGAATTGGCCGAACACCACTGCAGAGCGGTAATGCGCGCTGTGGTGGAACGTTGACCGGGCCAGTACCCAGCCGTCAAACAACGTAAAAGTCAGGCAGGTGGAATTGCCCTGTTTGAGCTGGCGAATGAGGCGACTGTTGCGTGCGCCGTGGATATAGATTCGTTGTCCGACTCGCCAAGTTAGCATAGGGATCACCACGGGGCCATGCGCTTCGGTAATTGCAATGTGTGCCAACAGGCTCTCGTCGATGATCGCGTGAAGCTGTTGGGTGTCGAGCACAGTTTTGTGAACGGATTTTTTGATTTCAGTGCGTTGGGTTTGCGATAGCATGATCAGTCCTCGTTGATGGCTTCTGATTGGCAATGTAAGTGCAAACTGGTACTTTTATGAGTGCCAGTTTTTAATTTTTTATAGGTCCAATTTGCAGCCAATTGAAATTGGTGATCTGGTTCTGGCCGACGGACCGGAGAACCTGCAGAGCAAACTATTCCACGCGGTGCGCCTAAAAATCGTCGGTCAGTTGTGGCCGACTGCAGGGCGTTTGCCGTCAACGCGTAAGATGGCTGCCGAGCTTGGGCTGAGCCGCAATACCGTGGTCGCAGCCTATGAACAGCTGGTGGCGGAAGGCTATATCGAGAGCCGGCGCGGCGCCGGATTTTTTGTCGCGGTGACGTTGCCGGAACAGTATTTTAATCCCGGTGATTCTACGGTAGGTGCTCAAGACACGCACCGACCGCCAGGGGATGTGAATGCCCCGTTTGCGCCTGGTGTGCCTGATTTGGCCCAATTCCCACTGGCGAAATGGAACCGGTGCCTGCAACGTCATGTCGGCCGGGTCAATCTGTTGGGCAATCAACCGATTCAGGGAAGCATGGAATTACGTTCTGCGCTGGCTGCTTATCTGGCCAGCAGCCGCTCTGTACATTGTCATGCCGATAGGATCATTATTACGTCGGGTGCCCAGCAGGCATTGGCTATTGCCTTGATGGCCACGGTACCAAAGGGGGAGTCCGTGCTGATGGAGCAGCCCGGTTATACTCAGATGACCAAAGTGCTTGAGTTGAATAGTTTGAACCTGGAGCCGTTGCCGGTCCGTGCGCGCAGTGGATTGGAGATTGAAACCGCGTTGCAAAGTCATGCCCGCGCTTTGTATGTGACGCCCAGCAATCAGTACCCAATGGGCACGACGTTGAACACCGAGCAGCGACTCACCCTGATTGAATGGGCTCGCATCCGAAAAAGTTGGATCATCGAGGACGACTATGACAGCGAATTTCAGTTCGCTCACCGGCCGTACACCAGCTTACAGGGGCTCGCAGCTCAGGTGGGATGCGATGAGCGTGTGTTGTACGTCGGTTCGTTCAGCAAAGTCATGTTTAACGGGCTGCGGATAGGGTATCTGGTGGTACCTGCGTCCTTGGTGGAGAGCTGTGTGGCAATGAAGGATGCGCTCAGTGGTGACTCCCCGGCACACACTCAGGCCGCGCTGGCGGAGTTTATTGCCGTGGGAGACCTGCAGCGTCATATCCGCAAAATGCGCCGGTTGTACAAACAAAAGCACCAGAGGGTATGCGAAGCGATTGGCCGCTACCTGCCTTCGGTCAGTGTCATCAGTCAGGCTGCTGGTCTGCATGTGACACTCAAGTGGCGCAACGGTCCGGATGAGCGGACTGTGTGTCATAGGGCAAAGAAGGCCGATATCATTCTGCGTCCTCTCAGTTACTATGAACATGATTGTGCAGAATTACGCCACTGGTATGGTGCGGTTCTCGGGTTTGGCAATACCGCACTGGATCAAATCGAGCCGCAGATCATGCGGCTTGCCAGGGTTTTTGAAACGTGATTTATTGGATGCCTCTCTTAGTCTAACAGGAAAGCGATTATGTGCCGCTGGTTGGCGTATCAGGGACGCCCGATTTATCTTGATGAACTGGTGTATGAACCAGAGCATTCGTTAGTACATCAGAGCCTCGAAGCTCGTAAAGCGGTCACGCGTGTCAATGCAGACGGGTTTGGTCTCGGCTGGTACACAGAACGGGCTACGCCCGGCCAGTTTCATGAAGTCTTGCCGGCGTGGGGCGATGAGAATTTACGTTCTCTGACTCACCATATTCGTTCACATCGATTTATGGCCCATGTTCGCTCCTCTACGGGGACCTCCGTCTCTCGTTCAAATTGTCACCCGTTCATTCTCGATAACTGGATGTTTCTGCATAATGGCCAGATAGGCGGGTATTCACAGGTCAAGTACGCGCTTGAACGGCAACTGCCGGAAGCTTTGTATTTGCAGCGTCGAGGCAGCACAGACAGTGAACTGATTTTTCTATTAGCGATGAACAATGGTTTGCGTGAAGACCCGGTCGCCGCAATCCGCAAAACCATTGATGACATTGAGTCGATTATGGCGGAAAAGGGCGTTGATCAGCCGTTCAAAGCGTCGATGTGCCTGTCTGATGGGGACGGCTTCTGGGTGGTGCGTTACAGCACCGATAAGGAGCCGCCGACCGTGTTTATCAGAGCGGAAGAGGAAAATATAGCGCTGGCTTCTGAGCCACTGGAAAGTGACGGAAGCTGGTGTAAAGTGTCGCCACAAACGCTGACGTGTATTCGTGGCAACCAGGTCGTCAGTGAGTTGTTGTAATTGTTCAGGTGGCTTCCGTGGGCGTTTTTCTCAGCCACCGTTCCCAAGGAAGTGACAGGGCCGCAAACACACTCAATGCGTAGAGCATTGACCAGCCTAGGCAAATAAACACGCCGGTACAAAGCAAGAGCGAAACCATCGCCATGCCTCGGGCGATACCGCGCAGCAGTTTACATGCGGCGAGCATGGCCAACAGATAAATCAGAACGAATATGCTGTTGGCCAGCTTAAGGAAGAACTCCAGATCCAGACCTGAGAGGGCACCCATCACACACGACAGCATCAAAACGGCACCAACAAACAGCGTTGCATTGGCTGGCACACCACGGATGGATACGCGTGCGATAGCGCTGTGTGGACGATATTCACGTGCTTGCGCCCAGACCATGCGCGACAGACTTTGTGTGTAGAGGTTGACGCTGGCGAAGCACGCGGAAAACCCGACAACGCTGATCAGCGTTTTAAAGCCATCGCCAAACAGTTGCTCACTTAGCCAGGGAATCGACGCACTGTCGAGCTCAGCTGTGCCGTAAGCACCGAATTTGAGGATCACGACTGAACATGCCCAGTAGGTGGCTCCGGCCACAAAACAACCGACAACGATCGCAATAGGGAAATCGCGCTGCGGATTTTTAAACTCTTCCCCCATGTGCGCAAACGCTTCGATACCGACAAAGCACCAGAACATCACTCCCAATGCCGCACCTATCGGCCACCAGGACTCGCCATCCAGAGTTGGCATGTGCAGATCTTGCGTGGTGACGTTGCCTTGCCATAAAAACGCACCGACCAGTGCAAAAATGCTCAGGGCAATCAGCGTTTGCAGTCGACCAGACGATTTCGTCCCCATCAGGTTGACCAGAATCAGCAATGCGACCGTTAGGCTTTGTGCCAGCAACGCGTGATTCAGAGCCTCAGGGAGCAATTGTTGCAAGAAACTGGCCGCCAGAGCGATAGCGGCGGGGACTCCGACGGGGATTACGCTGACAAATAGCCAGGCCACGCTGCGTTCAAGTTTACTGTTAAAGGCTTTACGGACAAAATAGGCAGTACCGCCTGCACTCGGGTAGCGTTTACCCAATTGTGCAAACGTCAACGCGATTGGGCAAATAGCCACAAACAGAATCAGCCAGGCCCAAAGTGAGAGATGACCTGCGATCCCTGCGGCAATCGCGGGGATCATAAACAGCCCGGTGCCCATCAGAGTAGTGGAAAGCTGCCCGATGCCAGACAGTAAAGTGATGTCCTGTTTCAACTGACTCATTGTTATTGTTGTCTCCGTAAGATCCGTATTCGCCAAGAGTACCCGCTTCTCCGCGGAAACTCAGTAACCAAAATGACGGAGTTATCTGTCAATATGACGTTTTGGTTGCCGATTTTCGCCACATTGTCGGCTTTTCTGCATCGAGAATTTGTGTCACATTACCTGGACTCAACAGGATAAGTTGAGCGATTACAGGAAGTCATAATGGACAAATTCGATCACCAAATCATCCACATTCTCAAACACAATGCCCGGAGCTCGGTGAGTGAAATTGCCCGGGATGTCAACTTGTCCCGTTCAGCGGTGACTGCGCGAATCCGCAAGCTGGAAAACGATCAGGTTATTCTCGGCTATCACGCCAACATTGTAACCGACAAGCCGACGGAGATGATTTGTGCTTATCTGGCGATTAAGTTTGATACGTCCGGCTCTTCGCATCAATGTGAAGCGTATGCGGCAGATATTTATCAGATCGATGGCGTGAAATGGTGCCATGCCATCAGTGGTGAGACAGACATGATGCTTTACGTTGAGGTACCCACTATGAACCGCCTCAACGCAATCCGCGACCAGTTGCAACAAATTCCGGAACTGCGCCATCTGATGACACATACTGTGCTGACGGAATTCTTCAATACCACCAAGGGGCAAGCATGAATGCGCAACAGACCGCCGAGGCCTATTGGCAAGCGATGCAGAGCAATGATTTTTATCTGGCGGCGAACTGTCTGTCAGCAGATGTGGAGATTCATTGGCCTCAAAGTGGTGAGAGAATTACAGGGCGCGACAATTTTGCTGAGTTGAATTCTGCGTATCCGGCGGAAGGTCGCTGGACTTTTGTCATCAATTGTATCGTGGCAGATGGACAACAGGTCGTCACGGATGTCACCGTGTCGGACGGGAAGCGTACCGACACCGCAATCACCTTTCACACCGTTGAACAAGGCCTGATCCGACGCCAGGTTGAATACTGGCCAGAAAATTATCCGGCTCCGAAATGGCGCAAGCCCTGGGTGGAATATGTTGGGTAACATTAACCTGAATTTATTGCGCTCTTTGCACGTTTTGCTGGAAGAGTGTCACGTCAGCCGTGCGGCCCAGCGCCTGAATATCACTCAGTCGGCGGTGAGTCGTCAACTGGCGCAATTACGCGATTTATGCGGAGACCCCTTGCTGGTGCGGGACGGTAATTTGCTCTTACCAACGCCCAGGGCCACAGCACTCAAGTACAAACTGGACGCGTTGCTGGGTGAGTTTGAGCACTTGCTGGATGACAAACCGTTTGAGCCGCAGCAATGGCAGAGTGAAGTAGTGCTCGCATCCAGTGATTACGTTGCGCAGTACATCCTGCCTGATATTGCACGCACCATTAAAGCGCAGGCCCCAGATGTGGATATTGCTTACCGATTATGGGATCCGTCTTATCTAGATCACTTGCACGATACCGGGATCCAACTGGCATCCACCATGCTGCCTCGACAGCCTGAACAGGTCAGCAGCCTCAAACTGGGGGAAGATAAGTCAGTGTGCCTTATGAGTGCCCAGCATCCGCTTTGCGCTCGCAGTGCGATCACCACGGACGATCTGTTGCGTTATGCGCACATTAAAGTCACCGGAGGCGGCGATAAAGATGCGTCCACGGACATAGTGCTGAAAGCATTGGGAGTAAAACGTCGAATTGCACTTAAAGTACCGTTTTTTTCCGCTGCAATTAATACGCTCCAGGGCAGTGACTTGCTGATGGTCGTGCCTGAGCATATCGCCATCAATCTTTCTAAACATGCGCCCTTGCAACATAGGCCCTTGCCGTTTGATACGGAGACACACCAGTACTGGCTGATGTGGCACCCAAAATATGACAACGACAGTGCGCACCGCTGGATGCGTGAGCAAGTGTATCTGATGATGCGTCAGTCGCCTTATTCTATTGGTATGATTTAAAATCATGGCCTTTATGAAAAACTTTGATTTCTATTTATGTCCTGATTTGAGCAATGATGCTGCTATCAGGAGGACACATCTATGACTTTTACTATCTGGCTATCGCTTTTTACCGTTTGTCTGTTGGGAGCGATGTCTCCCGGTCCCAGTTTAGCAATGGTCGCGAAGCACAGCCTTGCCGGTGGGCGGGCGAACGGCCTTGCGACGGCATGGGCCCACGCATTGGGGATTGGGATATATGCGTTTATCACCCTCATTGGCCTCGCGGTGGTGTTGCACCAGTCGCCTTTGTTGTTCAAAACCATCAGTTATGCGGGCGCGTTGTATCTGGTTTATCTGGGGTGGAATGCGTTACGCTCAAAAGGTGGTGTGGCGGCCAAACTGGAATCCGGTGAAACCACTACGCTATGGCAGTCAGCCAAAGAAGGTTTTTTGATTTCTTTACTTAGCCCTAAAATCGCGTTGTTTTTTATCGCCTTGTTCAGTCAATTTGTTGCGGTGGGAAATGATTTCGGTAGCAAAGCAGTCATTGTTGCCACGCCACTGGTGGTTGATGGATTGTGGTATACGCTGCTCACTTTCTTACTTTCCAGCCCCCGCTTGCTGGATCGAGTGCGGACGAAAGCACAGTTGATCGACCGGCTTTCCGGTGTGGTATTGATTTTATTAGCTGCGCGGGTCGTGTGGATGACCTGATGGTCTTTCTCCTATCTGGCCATTACTGGGGTAGGAGAGGTAAAGCCTCGTGTGGATAAGCTCACCTGTGCTACAGTTGTCCGATGGTATTGCTGTTGAATGAGAGAAAGAGATGCAAGCTGAAGTTAAGTGGATTGAAGAGTTTAAATTTCTGGGTCAATCGCAGTCTGGCCACTCTGTGGTGATGGATGGCAACGGCGGCGCAACAGCGCCAAGCCCAATGGAGATGGTGTTGATGGCGGCCGGTGGCTGCAGCTCTGTGGATGTGGTTGATGGACTCAAAGAAGCGGGCCAGCAAGTGACGGCGTGTACCGCAAAGCTGACCACACAGCGTCGTGAAACCGCGCCGCGCATTTTTACTCAGGTTAACATTCATTTTGTTGTCTCGGGTCACGAGCTGGATGCCGATGTGGTCGCTCAGGTTGCGGCCAACTCATTAGAGAAGTATTGCTCCGTGTGTCTGATGCTCGGACAAGGTGTCGAGATGACGCACAGCTGGGAAATTGTCTGAGCCACTTAGCGTTAATCCACACATTGATTCAAAAGCCGGGTGTGTTACCCGGCTTTTTTGTTCTCGTTGATGACTCGCTCTAATTACGGATGTAAAACTTGCCAAAGTTTTCTCTGTTTCTGTTCGGTTAAGCGGGTATGCTCTCGGTTCCTGTCTAAATCTCGCAAAGTAGGAGAGTGAGCATGACTGAATTTGAAAAAATGACTTCCGGTGAGCTGTTTGACGGAGGTGATGAGAGTATCAACGTGGTGCGGGACAAAGCCAGCGAACTCGGTCGTGACCTCAATCAGACCAGTGACGAGGATACTCGCCGTGCCATTCTCAACGACTTGTTGGCGCAGTTTGGTGAAGGCAGTGTGATTCGCTCTCCTTTTTGTTGTGAGTTTGGCCAGACGATTTCCATTGGCCACAACACCTTTATCAATATGAATGCCACCATGTTGGATGGTGCGCACATTACCATTGGCAATCATGTTCTTATCGGACCGAATGCGCAGTTTTACACCGCAGGCCATTCTCTGGACTATCGTCGCCGTCGCACCTGGGAAACTTTTTGTCAGCCGATTGTGGTGGAGGATGATGTCTGGATCGGTGGCAATGTGGTGATCAATCAGGGAGTCACGATCGGTGCACGTTCCGTGATTGCAGCGAATTCAGTCGTGACGCGTGATGTGCCGCCTGACAGCCTAGTTGGGGGGACTCCGGCAAAACTGATTCGTCGATTGACAGAAAACGATTCTTAACGCAAGGTGAGAGTTTGCTTGCGGTTGTTTGAGTTGTAGTGTGTTGAATCAGTATAAATTTACTCTGTATGGCGTTGCGGCCGTGCTTCTCTGGAGCTCCATGTTAGGGTTTGCCCGCAAAGTGGCGGAGCAGCTCGGACCAATTGGTGGCGCAGCCTGGATTTATACCGTTGCCTCGGTGTTTTTGTTGATCGTTATTGGTGTGCCGAAGTGGCGTAATTTATCCTGGCGTTATGTATTGATTGGCGGCGGGTTATTTGCTGCTTACGAGGTGTGTCTGGCGTTGTCGCTCGGGATGGCCAATGATCGTCATCAGGCAATGCAGATGGCGGTGATCAACTATCTGTGGCCGGCTCTGACGGTATTACTGGCGGTGATCGTCAGTAATAAGAAAACCAATATTCTGGTTTATCCGAGCGTGGCCCTGGCATTTATTGGTGTCGCCTGGACGATCACCGGAGATGAAGGCCTGTCGGTGGTGAAGCTGGCGGCCAGTGTTGCCACGAACCCCCTGACGTACTCGCTGGCATTCATTGGTGCCTTTCTCTGGGCGATTTATTGCAACGTTACGAAACGCCTGTCCGGGGGCCAAAACGCGATCACGCTGTTTTTTGCTATGACGGCAGTCTCCTTGTGGACCCAGTATGCGTTCAGTGATGAAACCGGCATGACGTTCTCACTCTCTGCGGCGGGCAATGTATTGTGGACCGGTATAGTGATGGGGGGAGGTTATGCGTTGTGGAATATTGCTATTTTGGGTGGCAATATGGTCTTACTCGCGACCCTGTCTTACTTCACGCCAATCTTCTCCACGTTGCTGTCGTCCGTGATATTAGGCGTGGCATTGACGGGCAGTTTCTGGCAGGGGGTGCTGATGGTGACGATTGGGTCGTTGATCTGCTGGTGGGTGACACGAGACAAGCGCAGCCAGGCTGCTGACAGCCCGGCATCGGCTCAAAGTAACGCGTCCTGATCACCACTCAATATCAATGGGTGTTCCGGCTTGAACCAGTGATAAGAACTCGTCCATTTCTTCATTGGTGATTGCGATGCATCCATTGGTCCAGTCAAAGCTCTGGACAAAATCCGGATTCACTTTATCACCATTTTTAAGACCATGGATCTTGATATTACCACCAGGCCGGTAGCCCAAACGATGGGAGTAGTCGACGTCGTGCTGATTTGGGTAAGTGATATGAATGGAACGATAAAAGTCGGAGTCGTTCATCACAAAATCAAGTTGGTAACGACCTTCCGGTGTCCGGCTGTCGCCTTCACGAACTTTGTGTCCTCTTGGACGTTTTCCCAATGCAATACGATACTCTCGAATGATCTCATCGTCTTTCAACAGATACATCCGTCGTTTCGACTTGTCGACTTTCACTAAGTCGACGGCTGCCAGTGCGGGCGCGCAAAACAGGCTAATGAGAAAAGAATAAACTAAAAATCTCACGGCAAATTTTTCTTGTTGGTTTGTTAAAATTATTCATTCTGACAAGGCTGAAGGCCTTACAGGTAAAGTATGATACGACAATCCAGATATGGGAAGAAAGCACAACGCTGACAGGAATTTTACTCAATCTTTATAATGGCTCGTAAGATATTGAAACAAAACTAAAGTATGAGTAGAGAAAAATTTCAGTTTTATAAAATCTCAGCTTGTCGCAGATATGCAACTATTTACAAGACTGATTGCATACGCATCAGGTGCCTTTGTCACAAAGGGGGAAAGCCCTGATGCGTTTGATTTGAATCGCAGAATACAACGCCAGTTCCTGACGAAAAAAGCCCGCAACACAGGGCTGCGGGTTAAATGGCAGTGGATACCATTTGAAATTAAGGCGTTGGGTTATCCTGATCGTCTACGTATTCGAGCAGATCGCCAGGTTGGCACTCAAGCACTTCACACAGTTTTTCCAGCGTAGGCAGACGAATGGCCTTAGCTTTACCGTTTTTGAGTATGGACAAGTTCGCTTCGGTAATGTCGACGGCTTGTGCGAGGGTTTTCAGACGCATTTTGCGCTTCGCCATCATAACGTCCAAATTGATTCGAATAGACATGAGACTCCTTAAATCGTCAGGCGGCTTTCATCCGCGAGATCATGTCCTTCTCGCATGACCCAAGAGATGATCAGAATGATGACACCTAACACCAGCGTTAAAAAATCCAACCCTTGAAATGATAAGGTGACCATGCGTTCTCCCGGTGGATTATTAAACGAGAGAATCACTGATATCAGTGCGCCGTGGATGATAGAGCCCCCCACCCAGTAAAACAAGCAACGTCCCAACTTTTGATAGCAAATGGCGTTGTCCAGAGTGAAGATTTCGTGATGTTCGTAGTTGCGGAATAAGCGGATTAACACACTAAGTGCGTACATCAAGATAGCGCACAGCAGTAAACTGGCGCCTGCGGCGAACAGCCGTGTCATTGCGGTCAGTGGCTGTTGCGTGTACTCACTGAAGTCGTAGCTCAACTCGACAATACCAAAACGGGTGAGAACATCGTACGTTGTTCCGACGGTAAGCCAGTAATAGCAGACTGCGATTGGAGTCACGGTCAGAAAGAACTGGAAGAATTGTCTGATACGGCGGCTTGTGTCTGAATTTTATTCATGAAGGTTTTCCTTTGTCATTCTGATA
>NZ_WXWP01000386.1:0-13552 GCF_009904765.1 Vibrio sp. V39_P1S14PM300 | reverse complement strand
GTGTGAGCTTGGTGAGGCACAACTGGCCGTGATGCCGTGTGGTGGAACGCATATCCGTTCGTTGGCTGAATTGCACCGTATTGAGGTGTGTCTGGTACAGACGGACGAGCAGCACATCGAAATGCACACCGATGTAACTCCGATATCGTTCTAATACGATCTTTTTATTAAATGCTGGTTTTTGTGTTTTATTTGACAATTTGCGATATAAAACTCTTTGTTAAATCCATAAACAGTACATGTAACTTATGCTTTCGGTGTGTGGTTATATAAAAGTTCTTTTAGGGGCAGATCGCTGATCAGATCGGAAAGAGCAGAAGATCGAAAAAGGATCTTCTTTCTGTTGGAGAATGTCGCCACAAGACGGATTGTTATCATCGCCTACAGAGCGAGACAACGGGAAGTGGATTCCGCTTTGGTTGTGACATTGATCAAAGAAGGAGAGGTGGGGTGTTCTGATAATGGGAGCATCAACATCAAGACGGAAACCGAACATGAGTCACAATCTGTGTCCGACATGCCAAGATGAGCTGGAATGGGATGGTCGTTACGTTTGCGGTCATTGCCAGACACATTTCCAAAAAGCAGTCTACTGCCCGGAGTGCGGTGCGAGTTTAGAAAAACTGCAGGCGTGCGGAGCCACCAGTTACTTTTGCAATCAGTGCAATGAACTTAAGTCCAAATCGAAAGTTCAGATTGAGTTCATTCCCTGTGATTAAAGAACGCGGGAACGCAACTCACCGTCGGACAGACGGGTGATCAACACATCACCGCTGTTGACATCTGTGGCCTGAGTCAGCACTTTACCCTGCTGCGTCTGAGTGATCGAATAACCGCGTTTCAATGTCGCCAGCGGGCTGACCGTATCGAGCTTCTCTGCCGCCAGCGCCAGTTGATGGCGGTGGTTGATCAGGCTCCTTTGCATCGCATCCTGGAGCTTTTGCTCTACCCGTTGCAATGCTGAACGCTGCTCTGCCAGACGTTTGACTGGCGAGTTCAACTGCAAGCGGTAGTGTTTACGCTCAACAGATTGTTGACGTTGGGAGAGCATGCGCAGCATGGCATGCTCAAGCCGTACCGTCAGATCATCTAATTGTTGGGACTGACGCTGAAGGCGATGACTAGGATGTTGTTTATCCAAGCGGTGCTGGTAGGCCGTCAGCGCTCGAGATTGTTGGATCAGGTAGTAACGCAGAGCGCTGGTGAGTTTTTGACGGCGAGCCTCATAAGCCTGACCTTTGTGGCTGTTGTCCCGGCTGACCAGTTCGGCGGCCGCGGAAGGGGTGGGCGCACGCATGTCAGCCACAAAATCTGCGATGGTCACATCGATTTCATGCCCGACCGCGCTGATGACTGGGATCTGGCTGGCGGCGATGGTTCGTGCCACGATTTCATGGTTAAAGCACCACATATCTTCCAGAGAACCGCCACCTCGCCCTACGATCAAAACATCACATTCATTGCGCGCATTTGCCCGGCCAATCGCCTGGGCAATTTGAATCGCGGCCTCTTCCCCTTGAACTAGGGTCGGATAGATCACGACAGGCAATGAGGGATCCCGGCGTTTAAGCACATCAAGAATATCAAACAGCGCGGCACCGGTCTTTGAGGTGACAACTCCGACACATTTCGGATGCTCTGGTAGAGGACGTTTGTTGGTTTGGGCAAACAAACCTTCAGCGGCGAGCTTCATTTTCAGCTCGTCGAATTGCTGCTGAAGACGGCCATCACCTTCGGGCTGCATGGACTCGATGATCAACTGATAGTCACCGCGTGGCTCATACAGGGATAAGCGGGCCTTGACCAAGACTTGTTGCCCTGATTGTGGCTTAAATGTCACACGACGGTTATTTCCACGAAACATGGCGCATTTAACCTGAGCGCGGCTGTCTTTAAGAGTGAAATACCAGTGACCGGAAACCGGAGCGGTAAAATTTGAGATCTCGCCAATCAGCCACACGATACCCATTTCGTTTTCGAGTAAAAGACGCACTTCGGCGTTCAGGCGAGAGACAGTGAAGATGTTTTGATTGGTCAGGGAAGACACTACTAATCTCGAAGACGTGAGTATGGAAATTAGCGGCAATATAATACATAGCAAGGGGGTAATTGCAAATAAAAAATAAAAAAATGTGTGGTCAAGCGATTGCGTCCGGCGTATAATCCGTCCGCAATATCTAATCCAAATGCACTTTCCCGGTACCTCATCGGCCCGGCTGAAACGCTGCATCTGGATTGTTTGAATATTTTAAATCCTATCTATTGTGAGATATTGCAAATGCTAAGAATTGCCAAAGAAGCGCTGACATTCGACGACGTACTGCTTGTGCCAGCACACTCCACCGTTCTCCCAAATACCGCAGACCTTCGGACTCGGCTGACCAAGAACATCAGTCTCAACATCCCAATGATTTCCGCGTCCATGGATACCGTGACGGAAGCCCGTCTAGCTATCGCACTGGCACAAGAAGGCGGCATTGGCTTTATCCACAAAAACATGTCCATTGAGCAACAAGCCGCTGAAGTTCGTAAAGTAAAGAAATTCGAAGCGGGTGTGGTTGTGGATCCTGTTACCGTGAATCCAGATGCAACTATTGCTGACGTTGTCGCACTGACAGAAAAGCACGGCTTCGCCGGTTTCCCTGTTGTTACTGAAAACAATGAACTTGTTGGCATCATCACAGGCCGTGATGTGCGTTTTGTGACCGACCTGTCCAAAAAAGTCTCTTCGGTTATGACTGCAAAAGAAAACCTGGCAGCGGTGAAAGAAGGTGCTACTCGCGCTGAAGTGCAAGAAAAAATGCACGAAGCACGTGTCGAAAAAGTTTTGGTTGTGAACGACGAGTTCCAGCTGACCGGTATGATCACCGCAAAAGACTTCCACAAAGCTGAACGTAAACCGAATGCTTGTAAAGATGCACGTGGTCGTCTGCGTGTTGGCGCGGCCGTAGGTGCTGGTGCGGGTAACGAAGAGCGCGTCGCTGCTTTGGTTGAAGCTGGCATTGATGTCTTGCTGATCGACTCATCTCACGGTCACTCGGAAGGTGTCCTGAACCGAATCCGCGAAACTCGTGCGGCGTATCCGGAGCTGGATATCATCGGTGGTAACGTGGCGACTGGTGCGGGGGCTAAAGCCCTGATCGAGGCGGGCGTCAGCGCAGTGAAAGTCGGTATCGGCCCGGGTTCCATCTGTACCACTCGTATTGTGACTGGTGTGGGCGTGCCTCAGGTGACGGCGATCGCGGATGCAGCAGAAGTGGCCAATGAATTCGGCATTCCAGTGATTGCTGATGGTGGCATCCGTTTCTCTGGTGACATCTGTAAAGCCATTGTGGCTGGTGCATCATGTGTCATGGTGGGCTCGATGTTCGCTGGTACGGAAGAAGCTCCGGGTGAAGTGATTCTTTACAACGGCCGTTCGTACAAAGCATACCGTGGTATGGGCTCTCTGGGCGCCATGTCCCAAGGTTCTTCAGACCGTTACTTCCAGTCTGACAACGCTGCAGACAAGCTGGTTCCCGAAGGCATTGAAGGTCGTATCGCATACAAAGGCCGACTGAAAGAGATCGTACACCAACAGATGGGGGGCTTGCGCTCCAGCATGGGTCTGACTGGTTCAGCCACAATCGAAGACATGCGTACCAAAGCTGAATTTGTTCGTATTTCCGGTGCAGGTATGAAAGAGTCGCACGTCCACGACGTTCAAATCACTAAGGAAGCGCCAAACTATCGTCTGGGTTAAGCCCGACGTAAACGTTTGCTTTTTTCCTTGATGCATTATTAAGAGGCGAGTAAACTCGCCTCGTTTCCACAACCTAGCTTAAAAGACTGCCCAAAATGACTAAAAACATTCATGACCAACGTATTCTGATCCTGGATTTCGGTTCTCAGTACACGCAGCTAGTCGCGCGCCGTGTTCGTGAGATCGGTGTTTACTGTGAACTGTGGAGCTGGGACGTAGAAGAAGCGGATATTCGTGAATTCAACCCGGACGGCATCATCCTGTCTGGTGGCCCAGAGAGTGTGACAGAAGCCAATTCTCCTCGCGCTCCTCAATACGTATTTGACTCCGGTGTACCGGTATTGGGTGTATGTTACGGCATGCAGACCATGGCGGAACAACTGGGTGGCCGTGTTGCTGGCTCTAACGAACGTGAGTTCGGCTACGCACAGGTTAAAGTGTCGGCGGAATCATCGATTTTTAAAGATCTGGATGCACTCCAGGATGTTTGGATGAGCCACGGCGACAAAGTGGTGGAGATCCCGGCAGACTTCGTCAAAGTGGGCGAGACGGACACCTGTCCATACGCGGCCATGGCCAACGAAGAGAAGAAATACTACGGCGTTCAGTTCCACCCTGAAGTAACGCATACCAAGCAAGGTATGCAGATGCTGGAAAACTTCGTACTGGGCGTGTGTGGTTGTGAGCGCCTGTGGACATCAGAGTCGATCATCGAAGATGCCGTCGCTCGCATTAAAGAGCAAGTGGGCGATGACGAAGTGATCCTAGGCCTTTCCGGTGGTGTGGATTCATCGGTGGTTGCGATGTTGGTTCACCGTGCAATCGGCGATAAGCTTACGTGTGTGTTCGTGGATAACGGCTTGCTGCGTCTAAACGAAGGTCAGCAAGTCATGGACATGTTTGGCGACAAGTTTGGTCTGAACATCATCAAAGTAGACGCAGAAGAGCGTTTCCTGGATGCTCTGAAAGGCAAGTCTGACCCAGAAGAAAAGCGTAAGACCATCGGTCACGTGTTTGTCGACGTCTTCGATGAAGAGTCGAAGAAGCTGAAAAACGCGAAATGGCTCGCTCAGGGCACTATTTACCCAGATGTCATTGAATCTGCGGCATCAAAAACTGGCAAAGCGCACGTGATCAAATCACACCACAACGTGGGCGGCCTGCCTGACGATATGGAAATGGGTCTGGTTGAGCCACTGCGTGAGCTGTTTAAAGACGAAGTGCGTAAGATTGGTCTGGAGCTGGGCCTTCCTTACAACATGCTTTACCGTCATCCATTCCCTGGTCCGGGTCTTGGTGTCCGTGTTCTTGGCGAAATCAAGAAAGAGTACTGTGACTTGCTACGTCGTGCAGATGCGATCTTCATTGAAGAGCTTCACGCAGCAGATCTGTATGACAAAGTCTCTCAGGCGTTCACGGTATTCTTACCCGTTCGCTCTGTAGGTGTGATGGGTGATGGCCGTAAATACGACTGGGTTGTATCGCTGCGTGCGGTTGAAACTATCGACTTTATGACAGCACACTGGGCACACCTGCCATACGATTTCCTGGGCAAGGTATCGAACCGCATCATCAACGAAGTGGACGGTATCTCTCGCGTGGTTTACGACATTTCTGGTAAACCACCAGCGACCATCGAGTGGGAATAATCCTCCTTTAAGAAAGGTCTTGCATTAACAAGCACTAAATCATACTTAAGTCCGCGTAATTGCGGACTTTTTTTGTTTTTGGCTTAGTCATTTTTGGCAATGTCTGGCAACGCCAAGCACGGTTTGACCGTGGTCGTTTTTGAGGGACTAATTTTGAGCCTAAAAACAGCAGATCGGAGCATTGTTATTAAGTTGTTGGGGAACTGAGAGGTTTACGCCCCCAATGTTGGGTAAGTGCGTCGCGCAGCACCGTGAGTTTGGCCGCGCGTTGGCGTGATGGTGGGTATAGCAAATGAAACGGGTACGCCTGTGGGCAGAACTCCGTTAAGACTTCTTTCAGTTCACCTCGCGCCAGTTTGTCGCTCACCACGCAGCGCAGCACTTGTACGATGCCCAGCCCTTGAATTGCAGCGTCAACCAATGGATCGCCATGATCAAAGCGCACGTTACCACTCAAATGGTGATACTCAGTGCTTTTGCCATCAATCCGAAATCGCCAGGGAACTGCTTTGGTCTGACCGCGTGGTTTTACGTGCAAGCAATTAAACTGGCTAAGTTTTTCTGGATGCAAGGGGACACCTTGTTTGGCGAGGTATTCGGGCGAGGCAACGGTCACCCAGTCGGCGTCTTGCAATGCAAACGCCACCAAGCGATCGTCGTCGATGGCACCAAATCTCAGCGCAGCATCATATCCTTCGTCAAAAATCTGAACCTTATGATCGGTGAGCGACAATTCAATGTCTAGAGCGGGGTATTGTTCAGTGAGGCTTTTGACTATGGGCATCATCAGCGATTGCCCCAATGCCGAAGGCGCACTCATTTTTAAGCAACCAGCAGGGGTTGTCTGACTGGATTTGAGCTCGCTATGCGCTTCTTCAAACCCATAAATAAGTGGTTGAATGCGCGTCATAAACAGTTGCCCATCCTCCGTAACCCGGATATTCCGGGTGCTGCGATGAATGAGTTTTGCTCCCACCTGAGATTCCAATCGGTTGATTGCTTTGGAAATACCCGGCTGAGTTAAACCCAAAAGGTGGGCGGCTTGGGTAAAACTGCCCAGCTCGACCACTTTGACAAAGCAACGTGCAGCGTTTAAATCTAAATCCATAACTGAAGTTATTAATGTTCTAATTTTCGTTTATTTATCTCACCTTATTTCATAAGTGATACTGGGACAATCGTTTTATTCCATGAGTGATGACTATGAAATCTCGACTTCCCAGCAGTATTTACTTATTAAGTGTTGGTATCTTTTTAATGGTTTGCTGTGAACTGCAAGTTCTCGGTATGACGCAACAATTGACCTATGATTTGAGCATTTCCGTGGCCAAAGTTGGCTACTTGGTCTCTGGTTTTGCGGCGGCAATGGCGATTGGCGGCCCCGTACTCACTTTAATGTTCAATCGATTGCCGCCCAAAACGTTTGTGATTCGCTTGTACTGCGTGTTTGTGCTGGGCGAGCTCTTGGGGGCGCTCACTCACCAATACTGGCTGCTGATGTTATCGCGCCTAATCACAGGGGCCGTTGCTGGTGCGTTTTTTGGTGTCGCGATCAGCATGTGTCAGCAACTTACCGATAAATCTCGTCAACTCGACGCGGTCGCCTTGGTTTTATCCGGCATCATGTTGGGAACCATCATCGGTCTGCCAATGGCAAAAGTGATGTCAGAAGCGTTTGCCTGGTCGGTGAGCTTCTACCTGTTGGCGTTACTCGCGTTGCTTTGTGCTCTGTTGACCGCGATCAGGTTGCCCAACATTCGACCCGAGTTGTCGCTGGCATTGAGCGCTGAACTCCTAGCGCTAAAAAGTGCCAAGCTAGGGTGGTTGTATGCAACCAGCTTTTTTGTCATCAGTGCCGCATACGCACCTTTTAGCTACATAGTTCCTATGCTGTCAGAGCATGCTTTATTGTCACAAAATTCGACCACCTTGCTGTTGCTGGCGTATGGTTTCGCGATGCTGGTCGGGAATCAAATCGTCGCTAAACTTGCCGTCCACCACGCAAAAATGGTGATCCTTGTCGGTTTGGTATTGGTTGGAGCCGCTCTTAGCGTGTTTTATCTGTTGGGGCACAACCCTTTTATCGCGGGGGCTGCAACCTTAGTCATTGGTTTGTGTGGCGTCAGTTTAAACCCAGCGCTGGTTGCTCGAATCATGCAGCTTCCTCAAGGTCAGAGAACCTTTACTCATACCGTACACTCGTCAGTGATTACGCTGGGCATTATGTTTGGCAGTTTTATCGCCGCATTAGGATTGGATTTTGGCTTTTCTCTGATCTCACCACTGCTTGTCGGCCTGGGTTTTGCGTTTATTGCGATGCTGATTGTGCTGTTTACCCCACCGCTGTTAGCGACAAGTACGCTGTCGACAAAGGGAACTTGAGATCATTACATTCTTGATGATTTCCAGCAGCCAAACGCTCCAGCGACGTTTTTCATCCTGTGTTGACTCTGGATAGAGAAGGGGCTCTTGCGTTGATCGGCGCTAGCAGAGGTTAACCGCAGGATCCTCTTCTACACTATGCAAGACATGGCACCGATTTCGCTTCATGTGGCCGGAGAGCCGGTGAAAGGAAAGAGGATATATCAGACTCAACAACGAAATGGCTTCGATCTATGACTTCGTCTGTGGAACAACGCATCAATGCGATTTACCGCGCAGAATCATGCCGAATTCTGGCCACATTGTTGCGCTTGTTACGGGGGGACTTCGCTCTCGCCGAGGAAGCGCTGCACGATGCGTTTATTGCCGCATTGTCGCAGTGGCAACGCGATGGTATCCCCGATAACCCCAGAGCCTGGCTGGTGTCGGCAGGGCGTTTTAAAGCCATCGACCGAATTCGCCGTAACCAGCCTTTGAATACGGCGCTGAATGAGTTGGCGCAACTCTTGGAGGCGCAATGCCACACTCAACCATTCGACGATGACGAAACGATTGAAGACGATCGCTTGCGCTTAATTTTTACTTGTTGTCATCCAAGCCTCTCTATGGACGCCCGGGTTGCGCTCACGCTGAGAGAGGTGTGCGGTTTGAGTACCGAAGCGATTGCAGCCGCCTTTTTGGTCTCGGTTCCGACTCTGGCGCAGCGTATCGTCCGAGCCAAGAATAAAATTCGCGATGCCGGGATCCCCTATGAGGTGCCTCTTCCCGAAGAGTGCTCTGTCCGGCTTGAGGCGGTTCTGCCGGTGGTGTACCTGGTATTTAACGAAGGTTATTCCTCCGCTTACGGCGCCGACTTAACCCAACCGGATTTGTCTGGAGAAGCGATACGTCTGGGACGCTTACTATTGGACCTGTTGCCGGACAGCGAAGTGATGGGGCTGCTGGCACTGATGTTATTGCATGATGCCAGACGGGTTGGACGCCTCTCAGCCAAAGGGGATTTGATCCCTTTGGAAGATCAGGATCGCCGCCTGTGGGATCGCGAACAAATCCGTGAGGGCAGTGAATTGGTTGTCAAGGCATTAAGCTCGGGGTCCGTGGGCGTTTATGCGTTACAAGCCGCGATTGCTGCGCTGCACGCCGAAGCACCAAGTGCGGAACAAACTGATTGGGCAGAAATTACCGGTTTGTATGACGTGCTGCTGCGCCTCAATCCATCTCCGATCATTGAACTCAATCGTGCCGTTGCGCTGGCTATGCGTGATGGCCCACACGCGGGCCTGCAGGCGATAGAATCATTGTCTGGTCACAAAGAGCTTCAACGCTACCATTTGTTTTATGCGGCTCAGGCGGACCTCTATCGCCGATTAAATCAGCCAGTTAACGCGATGCACTATTATCAACAAGCACTTGAATTTGTACAACAGGAGCCGGAGCAGCGGTTTCTCCAGCAGCGACTGGAAGCGTTAAAAAGAAAAATGCCTTCATGATGATCTTGTGTGGGGTTGGTGCATTTAATATCGGCGACACAGATGAGACCGGGCATACGGGGACAAAAAAATTTTTCATGCGTGTCGATTTCCCTCTTGCTACGACGACTAAGTAGTGAAATCACCCAAAAAACTGAGGAATTACACCATGAGTTACGTTGATGGATTTATTCTCGCCGTACCAAAGGCGAACAAAGACGCATTTATTCAACATGCAGAGAAAGCCGATACTGTTTTTATTGAATGGGGCGCAATACGTGTGATCGAGTGCTGGGAAGAGGATGTGGCAGACGGAAAAGTGACGGACTTTCGTCGTGCTGTCCAAGCCCATCAAGATGAAGCCGTCGTGTTCTCCTGGGTCGAATGGCCAGATAAAGCCACTCGCGATGCCGGGATGGCAAAAATGCAAGCTGCAATGATGAGCGACCCGCGTCTTAACCCCGAACAAAATCCGATGCCTTTTGATGGTATGCGGCTGATTTTCGGCGGCTTTAAACCGATAGTTCTACTTGAATCGGCGCACGCCGTACATCATGACGACCAACAAGGAGCTACTGCTTATGTCTAAGCAACATGGAGAATTTGTCTGGTACGAACTGGTCACAGACAACGTGGATGCGGCCTGTGACTTTTATCAAGGAGTGTTGGGGTGGGAGATGGGCGACAATGACCAGCCTGATAGCGATTACCGCATTATTCGTGCCCGTGATACTCACAGTGGTGAGTGGTTTGATATCGGCGGCATGCTACTTCTGGATGACGCGATGGTTCAACGAGGCGCAAGGCCAGTCTGGCTCGGCTACATTGCCGTGGATGACATCGACCAAAGTATCACCAATGCGCTTGCAGCAGGCGCTGGTGTCATCATGCCTTTGACCGAATTGCCTGAGGTCGGACGCATTGCGATGCTGAACGACCCCACAGGAAGTCCGTTTTACATCATTCAGTCAAGCTGTGAAACACCCAGTATGGCCTTTGCATCGGACAAACCCCGTGTGGGGCATTGCGCCTGGAATGAATTGAGAAGTTCTGATCCACAAGCGGCTAAAGCATTTTACTTTGAGATCTTTGGCTGGAGCAAGGATGGTGAACTGGATATGGGATCGATGGGGAGCTATGAGTTTATTCGTCACAATGGTGTGATTGGGGCTGTTATGCCCAAACCGCAAGACATCCCACTCTCAACATGGCAGTACTATTTCCGTTGCGCGGATATCGATGACGCTTGTGTCGCGATTGTCCGTAACGGTGGGTTAGTGCTCCATGGCCCGGACGAGATTCCCGGCGGCGATTTTATTATCAATGGGCAGGATCCTCTTGGTGCGCCTTTTGCGCTGGTCGGTGCAAGACGCACATAAAGGAGAGCGCGCTTGGTGTCTGGATGTCGGCCTTTTCACTTATTGTGCACACCAAAGCGCGACGCACCTCTGTGAAAGACAGGAGAGCTGAAATGAAATATTTATGTCTGGTGTATTACAACGAGCACAAGATGTTGCAGATGTCGCAACAAGAGTGGGATGTCCTCAACCGGGAATGCATGGGCTGTGTCGAACAGCTTAGCAACAGTGGCCATTTTCTTGATGGTGCGCCACTGCGTTCGACGGCAACCGCAACCACGCTGCGTGTGCGCGACAATACCCCCATTGTAACCGATGGCCCATTTGCGGAAACCAAGGAGCAGTTGGCCGGTTTTTATATGCTTGATGCCCGGGATATGAATGAGGCGATTCGTCTGGCCGAAAAAATACCCCCTGCGCGGTATGGCTGTGTGGAAATTCGCCCGGTACGAGAGCTGATGTCAGTTGACAACCATCGCTGAGCCAAGTGCTCGACAACGTGGCAGATCAAGGAGGAGAAAATGTCTAATCAAACCGGAACAGTAAAGTTACACCGAGTGCTGAGGGCGCCGGTGGCGCGTGTTTATCAGGCGTTTACGCAGCAGCACGCATTAGAATACTGGTTGCCGCCGTTTGGCTTCATCGGCAAGATAGACGATATGGATGTGCGTGTTGGCGGAGGTTATCGCATGTCGTTTATGAATTTCAGTACCGGGCTTTTGCATGCCTTTAGCGTCCGGTTTATTGAGCTCAAGCCCAACGAACGTATCTGTCATACAGATCGGTTTGAGGACGAATCGTTGTCTGGGGAAATGCGGGTGAGCATCGAGTTGACCCCCGTATCGTGTGGCACGGAATTACGCATTTGTCAGCAAGGGATCCCAGCATTGATTCCGGTCGAGTCATGCTACCTCGGCTGGCAGGAATCGCTGATCCAGTTGGCTCATTTGGTTGAACCGGAGATGTCTTCGGATCAGAGTGCTTTGTAGCGTTGTAGCCAAACTGCCACACGTCCATTGTTGTAGGTCCACTTAGTCGATGTTTTTCAGCTCACCAGTCAGTTCGGCTGGCAAAGGGGCTAAATTGGTCTGCGTGTAGCTGAAGTCACTCGCAAAATCTCATTTTTCTTCCAACTTCTCCTATTCAGTAGCGCATAGGCTGCCTACTCTCTTGAACATTATTGTGTTGATGATGGAAGGAAATAATCATGTTAAATCCGAGCAAGTTATCGGTGTTATTGGGGTGGGCAATAGCTGCCAGTAGTCATGCGGCGATGAATATTCAGCCGGATCCAGAGAACCCCAATGGTTACGTGGTGGCGCGTGCAGACATCACGGCTGCGGAACAGGCGAAAACCGCAGATCCGATGTACGCTACTTGGGCAAAAGCATTGGAAACTCGGGCTAACACCATTGTGGAAGCGATTGAGCCGGGGCTGGCAAGTAACCCGGAAAACGTCAAACGGGTTGAGCGTGTCTTCCCACAGTCAGAATGGGACTTTCTGACACATATGGCGGCACCCGAGTACACTTATACACGTTTCTTGCGTGCAATCGGCAAGTTTCCGGCATTTTGTGGGGAGTACACTGACGGCCGTGATTCGGATGCCATCTGCCAAAAGTCCATTGTGACGGCGTTTGCCCATTTTGCTCAGGAAACTGGAGGGCACATTGCCAAAGATAATGTGTCGGATAACCCATTGGCGCTGGAAGAGTGGCAACAGGCGCTGGTGCATGTACGGGAAATGGGTTGGTCGGAAGGCCAGGAAGGATACACGACAGGGTGTGGACAGAATGACTGGCAGAATGCTCGCTGGCCGTGTGCTCCAGGGCAGGGGTACTTCGGTCGCGGGGCCAAGCAACTGTCTTATCATTTCAACTACGGTGCGTTTTCCGAAGTGATGTTTGATGGCGATGCCACGGTATTGCTTAATGATCCCGGGCGGGTGGCCGACTCTTGGCTCAATTTGGCGTCGGCGATTTGGTTTTTCTTAACGCCACAGGCGCCTAAGCCTGCAATGCTGCACGTGATTGATCGGACCTGGAGCCCATCACAACGGGAAATCGATGCCGGGATCGGTTATGGCTTCGGCACTACAATCAACGTGATTAACGGCGGGATTGAATGTGGTGAGCAGAACAAAGAGAAAGGGCAGCCAGTCAACCGTATCCGCTATTGGGAGGGGCTGTCGGCACACTATCAGATCCCACTCGAAGCCGATGAGAAAAACACCTGTTGGCAGCAAACGCCATACGGCAGCCTCAACCTGAACGGTGCGACGGATGTGCTTTATACCAACTGGGACGGGAACTGGAAGTATTACCCGGATCGCCCGGGCGGCTATTCGTTCGAATGCGAACTGGTCGGTTTTCAGACCGCGTATTCTGCATTGGTACCGGGGGATTACGAGAAATGTGTGACGAACTTCTATGGCTCGCACGCCAACTGGCCTCAAGTGCGCGTTGTGGAGCAGCTTGAACCAGGCGATCCGGGTACCGAGCCAGGCAGTGGCGACTGGGACAGCAACAAAGTGTATAACGCGGGTGATCAGGTCGTATTTAATGGTGTAACTTACCAGGCCAAATGGTGGACACAAGGAGACAGCCCGGCAGATGGTGGCCCTTGGAAACAGGTGAGTGGCACACCGAGTGAGCCAGAACCGACTCCAGGCCCAACACCAGAGCCTGAACCAACACCAGTGCCGGATAGTTTCATTCAATGGCAGCCTGGAGTAACACAGGTAGCGGACGGTGACAAAGTGACTTATAACGGCAAGTGTTTCATCGCCAAAAACGGTCCGGGTGTGTGGGAAACGCCGCTGCAATCCAACTGGTTTTGGGACGAAATTGCCTGCCAGTGAAAAATAAATTGTTGCATGATAAGCCCCTGAGTGTTCAGGGGCTTTGTGTTTCCTTTTAAAAGGCTTTATTTATCATATGATTAACCTTATCT
>NZ_WXWP01000239.1:0-13743 GCF_009904765.1 Vibrio sp. V39_P1S14PM300 | reverse complement strand
GAGTACAAGGTTGTAGAACCGCCTTGCTCTAAGGTTCTGTGCGCTGGGTTGCCATGTCAGATTAGGATTACAATATGATTATGTATGCCAAAAATTTATTTTCGCTGGCATATTTCTATAAAAACCAAAAGTCAGAGGAAAGTAAGAAATATTTCTGTCACTCGAGGGCTTTAATATATTCAGGCTTATCTTGCATAGGGCTCTTCGCCCTTTCTTTCCCTGTCTATGCCGAGCAAGACATAAAAGTCCCGATGGACTTGTCGAAGTGGATATATAATGGAAACCAGTTTGAATGCAAACTGACACATACGGAAGTAGCGGAAGGGAAGTTTTATTTCCGCGCACTGCCCAATAATAAATTATTTTTTCAAATTGATCTGAGCAATATTAATAAGAAATTTGTTTCAGGTGAGTTATATTACCAGGCACCGCCTTGGGCGGTTAATTCCTCCAGCGTGCCTTTGTCCAGCGCAAAACTGGATGAAAAACAATCCGCGCGGTTTCTTCAGGGCATTGATGAATTATTGCTCGCAATGCAAACCGGTCATTGGATCAAACTTTCTCTGAGCGGAAATAAAACTTCCGCCTCTCAGGCACTGATTATTCCAACGATGCAGGCTGCTGATGCCATCAGTCGCTTTACCCGTTGCCGCGATAATCTGCCCGCCATGTCTTATTCCGAAGCACGGGATGTGGTTTTGTCATTCGCCTTTGGTCAGCGCAATTTATCCACGGCGCAAACCCGTCGCCTTAAAGCACTGACTAGCTACCTTAAAGCGGATAAGCGCGTAACCCGCATCCTGATCGATGGCTACACCGATAGCGTCGGCTCAACTGTTTCTAATCTGGATATTTCTCGTCAGCGTGCCGAACTTGTGGCCGCAGAGCTGAAAACGCTGGGCGTGAAACCGGAGATGTTGGAAGTGCGTGCTCACGGCGCCCGCTACCCGCTGGCGACCAATAAGACCGAACAGGGGCGCGCGAAAAACCGTCGGGTAACGCTGCGCCTGGTTCGTGACAATGAGAGTGTGGTGCCTGCCGCTTCCACTGAAACAGTTAAGGTTCAATGATGTTGAAAACAGAAATTTTGCTGGTTGAGCCTAACGATCATTACGCTCAGCCGGTTATCCAGGTCTTGGAAGACGCGGGCTACCGTGTGACTCATGCCCGTACCGGACGCAGTGCGCTGATCGATGTTTCTGCGACCATTACTCTGGTCAGCTCCAGTTTGCCGGACATGTGTGTACGTGAATGGGTGGCTTGCCATCAGAAACAGCGCAACGCCGGTGTTGCCATTGCGATTGTGGATCAGGAGCAGGGCATTCTGGCTGCTGAAACGATGAAAGCGGGTGCGACGGATTATCTATTGCGTCCGTTTGAGTCCAATCAGTTACTTAATTTGTTGCGTCGGGTGGAAGCACTGGGTCGCCCAATGGCCAATATCGTTGCTGAAAGTTGGCGTAGCAAACAGGTATTGCAACTGGCTCATCGCGCGGCGTGTACCAGTGCCAGTGTGCTGATCACCGGGGAGTCCGGTACCGGAAAAGAAGTGCTGGCTCGTTATGTCCACGAGCATTCACCTCGTGCAGAAGGCCCTTTTATTGCTGTTAACTGCGCCGCGATTCCGGAGTCGATGCTGGAAGCGGTGCTGTTTGGCCACGTAAAAGGCGCGTTCACGGGGGCGACTGGCTCACAGAGCGGTAAATTCGAAGAGGCCAATGGCGGCACTATTCTGTTGGATGAAATCGGTGAGATGTCACCAGCGGTTCAGGCCAAATTGCTGCGGGTGCTTCAGGAGCGTGAAGTGGAGCGGGTCGGCAGCCACAAAGCGATCCAACTGGATATCCGCGTGATTGCAGCGACCAACAAAGATCTGCGCGAGGAAGTGCAAAAGGGCACGTTCCGCGAAGATCTTTATTACCGTCTTGATGTTTTGCCGCTGCACTGGCCGCCGCTGCGCGAGCGACGGGAAGACATCCTGCCGATCAGTCAGTTCTTCATCAACAAATATCAGGACAGCAGCAAATGCCACCTGTCCGATGATGCCAAATCGGCGCTCAGTCAGTACCACTGGCCGGGCAATATCCGAGAACTGGAAAACGTTATTCAACGTGCGCTGGTGATGCGTCATGGTGATTACATCACAGCTCAGGATCTGATGCTGCCGGTGGAAGTGACCGCGTCCACGCCTGCGGCGATGCCTTCGGAAGCGTTCGGTCATATCGAAGCGAAGAAGCAGGCGGAATTCCAGTACATTTTAGACAAACTGCGTCAGTTCGGTGGCAACCGGACTCAGACCGCGAATGCCCTTGGTGTATCAACCCGCGCGCTGAGATACAAGCTGGCGGCGATGCGCGAACAAGGTATTGATTTACAGTCGGAGCTGGGCTCGGCTGCCTAAAGGAGAAAAAGTATTATGGCAAGTCAACCAATTAACCAAGCGGTATCGGCCGAGCAGCTGATGCTGGCCAAGATGGACATGATGACCAACCAGGTTCAGCCTGATTTTGTGATCAGCGCGAATCCTCTCGATATGAAAACGGTCAACGCACCTCTGTCTTTCTCACAGGCGATGACCAGTGTATTGGATGTGGTGAATCAGCATCAGTCTTTCGCCAGTCAGAAAATGACGGCGGTAGAAACCGGTGCCAGCGACGATCTGGTCGGTGCGATGGTCGCCAGTCAGAAAGCCAGTCTTTCGTTCGATGCTTTGATGCAGGTGCGCAACAAAGTGGTCTCGTCTATTGAAGACATCATGAAGATGCCGGTGTAAATCATGTCAGACATTTCAACTCATGTAGCAGGAGCCTCTATGAATCCGGGCGCGGGCAGTATATCCGCACCGAAAGGCATGGATGAGTTCACCACAAAAGTGAAACAGCTTTGGTCGAGCAGCCAGCGCAACCTGGTGTTGTCGGCCGTTCTGGCGGCGATTGTCGCAGCAATCATCGTGGTCGCGCTGTGGAGTTCGACTCAGAGCTTCCGTCCGCTGTACAGCCAGCAGGAACGTTTTGATACCGGTGAGATTGTCTCGGTACTGGAAAGCGAAGGGATCAGCTACCGCCTGCAAGAGCAGAACGGTCAGGTGCTGGTGCCGGAAGGCGAAGTCGCACGTATCCGCATGTTGCTGGCGGCCAAAGGCGTAAAAGCACAATTGCCAACGGGCCTGGATTCTCTGAAAGAAGACAGTTCTCTGGGCACCAGCCAGTTTATGGAGACGGCCCGTTATCGTCATGGTCTGGAAGGTGAGTTAGTCCGCACTATCATCTCACTCAATGCTGTGATGAACGCACGTGTGCACCTGGCGATTCCTCGTCAGACCCTGTTTGTGCGCCAGAACAGTGAAAATCCGTCAGCCTCGGTGATGCTGGAACTTAAGCCTGGTGAAGATCTGAAAACCGGTCAGGTTGAGGCGATCATCAATCTGGTGGTGGGCAGTGTCACGGGCATGAAACCCGAGTTTGTCTCGGTCATTGACCAATATGGCCGTCTGTTGAGCGCCGATGTGGGATCGGCAGAAGCGGGCAAAGTGAACGCGAAATATCTGGAATATCAGAAGAACGTTGAAAAGCAGATCATCCAGCGCGCCGCCGACATGCTGACGCCGATCGTCGGTCCGAGTAACTTCCGTGTCCAGGTCGCGGCCGATATGGATTTCAGCCAAATTGAAGAGACGCAGGAAATCCTCGACAACGCACCGGTGGTACGTAACGAGCACACTATCCAGAACAACTCGATTGATAACATTGCTCTTGGGGTTCCGGGCACGCTGAGCAACCAACCGGCCGTCACCGGGGAAGTGCCGACTCAGGACAGCCAGAACACCAACGCACGTTCGGAAGTCAATCGTCAATACGCTGTCGGCAGCAGTGTACGCCGTACTCAGTATCAACAGGGTCAGGTGAAAAATCTCAGTGTTTCTGTGTTGCTGAACTCAGCCGCGTCCCCGGATGGCAGCGCGTGGAGTGATGGTGACAAAGAGCAGATCTCGCAGATGCTGCGCGATGCGGTAGGCATTGAAGCCACCCGCGGTGACAGCTTTAGCCTGATGAGCTTTAACTTTACGCCGATTGAAATCGATGCAGCGCCATCCATTCCATGGTGGCAGGATCCGACCGTTCAGCAACCATTGCGTTACGTGATTGGTGGCATGCTGGGTCTGGCGATGATTTTCTTTGTTCTGCGTCCGTTGATCATGCACCTGACTGGCGCAGATCGTATGACTCAGGAGCTGGAATTTGCCGAGCCGCCGCAGGAAGAACCGGTCTACGAGAACCTGCAAACACGCGAAGAGCGCGAGCATGAAGAAGCGCTTAACCGTCGTCTGTCTGAACAGGGCATTGAGTTCTCTTCAGGCCTCGACAGCACCAGCGATATGCTGCCGCCTCCGGGCTCGCCGCTGGAAATCCAACTTAAACATCTGCAGCTTATCTCTAACGAAGAGCCTGAGCGCGTAGCCGAAGTATTGAAACAATGGGTAAACATCAATGAGCACAGCAAAATTCACTCGAAAGCAGACGCTTAGTTACGTTGAGCAAACCGCGTTGGTGTTGCTGGGTATGGGTGAGGACGCAGCGGCTAAAGTGCTGCGTCATTTCTCCCGCGATGAAACCCAGCGGGTGACCAAAGCGATGGCAAAACTGAGCGGTATTAAAAGCGACAGCGCCCGCAACGTGATTCAGAATTTCTTTGAAGATTTCCGCCAGCACAGTGGTATTCGCGGCGCGTCGAAAGAGTATCTGTCGAATACTTTACGCAAAGCGCTTGGCAACGATTTGGCCAAAGGCTTGCTGAACAACCTGTATGGCGATGAGATTCGTAACAATATGCAGCGTTTGCAGTGGGTGGAATCGGAAACACTGGCGCGTTTTATTACTAATGAACACCCGCAGATGCAAGCCATTTTCCTGGCCTATCTGCCGCCGGAAAGCTCGTCAGAAGTGCTTAAGTTCCTGCCAGAGGACTATCACGATGAACTGTTGTTCCGTATCGCGCGCTTGCAGGATGTGGATCATCAGGTTGCCAAAGATCTCAGTGAGCTGATCGAGCGTTGTATTGAGAAAGTTTCCGCCAACCAGAGCGCTCCGTTATCGGGCGTGAAACAGGCGGCGGACATCATCAACCGTTTCGAAGGCGACCGAGCTGGTCTGATGGAAATGCTCAAGCTGCATGATGAAGATGTGGTGAGTGAAATCGAACAGAACATGTTTGAGTTTATGGTATTGGGTCGTCAGCGCGAAGAAACCATGGATCTGCTGGTACAACAGGTCCCGCTGGATCTGTGGGCATTGGCATTGAAAGGCGCCGATATCACGCTGCAACAGGCGATCAAACGCTCCATGCCGCAACGTATGGCGAGCGCACTGGAAGAAAACATGCAGTCGCGTGGTGCTGTGCCTCTCAGTAAAGTCGAATCGGCCCGTCAGGAGATCATGCAGATCGTTCGTACGATGGACGACGGCGGCGAAATTGAGTTGTTGTTGTATGAAGAGCCGACGGTGGAGTAAGCCATGCCAACCAATAAAGTATTGAATCTGCCGCCTTCTGGCTACCGGCTGCACCGTTTTCCACCTTTGGCTCAGCCAGTGGTGGCAGACGAGTTTGACGATGAGTTGGGCTGGCAGCAAGACAACCAGCACGACATTCAGCAACAGCTGGAGCAGGGGTTTCAGCAAGGGCTGGAGCAAGGACATGAAGAAGGGTTCCGTCAGGGATTGGATCAGGGCAAACAGCAAGGGTTGCTGGATGGCCAGAAAGAGGGCTTCCAGAAAGGCTTTGTGTCTGGTGAGCAGTCGGGCAAACAGATGTTTGTCGAAGCCACTAAGCCAGTCAGTGAACTGTTTAAGAGCTTGTCCCGCTGGCAGGCAGAGCGCGAGCAGCAACAGCGTCATATGATTTGTGAACTGGTTCAGAAAGTCGCGCAGCAGGTGATTCGTGCTGAACTGACCCTGATGCCTCAACAAATCCTGTCGCTGGTGGATGAAACGCTGGAAGCCATGCCAGGCAAAACAGAGAAAGTGACGGTACACCTGAACCCTCAGGATTTGGAACGCATCAGCCACATCAATGCGGATTTGCCGGCGAGCTGGAAACTGGTGCCGAACAACGAACTGCCGGTCGGCGGTTGTCACTTGGTCACGGAAGAGGCCGAAGCCGACGCCAGCTGTGACTCACGTCTGCAAACGTGTATGGATAACGTGAAGCAACATCTCTTAGATGAGGTCACGCCAGCACCAACACAGACAGAAGGTCGCCATGAGTAACAGCCGGGCGCACGAAATCCTGTCGGAACGTCTGAGCGAGGCCATTGCCTCGCTCGATTCGGTTCCGGTTGCCCGGGTAACCGGGCGACTGGTGAAAGTCAACGGACTGATGCTGCAGGCGGTCGGTTGCCGTTTCAAGCTGGAGCAGCGCTGTTTGGTGGAAACCGCCGAAGGCGACATGATTGAAGCTCAGGTAGTCGGCTTTGACCACAGTGTGGCGTACCTGATGCCCATTCGCCGTTTGGGTGGGCTGTTCGCTGGCGCCAAAGTGGTGCCACTGGAAGGGGACAGCACGGTGCAGATCAGTGCGCAGTGGCTGGGTCGGGTCGTCAATGGTCTGGGCGATGCGTTGGACGATGGGCCGGTGCTGAGGGGGGGCGATCGTGTTTCACTTGAACCCAAACCGATCAACCCGCTTAAGCGCCGGCCGGTCGACACCCCTTTAAATGTTGGTGTGCGCGCCATCAATGGTCTGTTGACGGTCGGCAAAGGTCAGCGTATTGGCCTGATGGCCGGCAGTGGTGTGGGTAAGAGTGTCCTGATGGGCATGATCACACAGAACACCGAAGCCGATGTGATTGTGGTTGGTTTGATTGGTGAACGGGGACGGGAAGTCCGCGAGTTTATCGAGCGTAATCTGACTCCCGAAGCGCGTAAAAAAGCGGTGATCATTGCGGCGCCGGCCGATGAGTCTCCGCTGATGCGTCTGCGTGCGACATTACTTTGCCATCGTGTTGGGGAGTATTTTCGCGATCAGGGCAAAGACGTCTTGCTCCTTATGGACTCATTGACCCGTTACGCCATGGCGCAGCGCGAAATTGCTCTGTCGCTGGGTGAGCCGCCCGCCTCACGTGGTTATCCGCCGTCGGTTTTCAGCATTTTGCCACAGTTGTTGGAGCGTGCTGGAAACAGTGAAAACCCGCACGGTAGCCTGACGGCGATCTACACCGTTCTGGCGGAAGGGGACGACCAGCATGATCCGGTTGTCGATTCAGCCCGGGCAATTCTCGACGGTCACGTGGTGTTATCGCGTCAGCTCGCAGAGCAAGGGCATTATCCGGCGATCGACATCAATGCGTCGATCAGCCGCTGTATGGCCGCGTGCACACAAACGGCACACAGCACAGTGGCGAATCAGTTTCGTCAACTCTACTCTAACTACCTTCAGGTCAAAGAGTTGCTGCCGTTGGGCGGGTATCAACCGGGCCAGGATCCTGAACTGGATCAGGCGGTGGCAATGTATCCGCACCTTAAGGCTTATCTTCAGCAGCCAGCCAATGAAGCGGTTGATTTCCCGGCCAGTCTGAGTGCATTGGCGCAATTGTTCCAGGGACAGGAGTAACACATGGATGACGGTACCAAACTGAGAGCGGTCGGTCGCCTTCAGCAGGTGGAAGAAAAACGTCGCGACCAGGTCGGTCAGCAATTGGAATCGATGCGGCAACGCCATGCGCACGTCCAGCTTCAACTGGCGCAGTTAGCCAAACTGAAGAACCATTCAGGGCAGTCTGCGCTTAATACTCCGGTGCTCAATAGCGCGACCTTGATGAACCTCAGCCGGGTCGACACCATGTTACAAAAGCTGTTGCGTCACCATGAGCATGAGCAGGCGGTCATGCAGGCGCAGTGTTCTTCTGTCCAGAAGCAGTTGGAGCACAAACACGCCCGCGTGATGGGGCTGGAAAAAGTGCTTGAACGCTGGCGCACTAAACAGCGTTATGAGCAGGCCTGCAAAGAGCAGAAGCAGCTGGAAGATCTCATCAATGCCAGACTGAAAAAGCGCGTGATATGAATAAGGCCACAGTGATGTGGCCTTTATTTTTTATTCAGCATCTATCGTCAGTGGCGGGACAGCCACTTCGAGGAAACAGGCGATGACCCTGAAAAGTTCCCCTTCACTGACAGACACCTTCCCGTCGGATTCAATCACCATTTTGCAGGCCTCTAGAAAGCGCTGTTTGTCTGCCGGTCGTAACTGAACCAGTTGTTCCAGCGCAGAACGCGTTAACGACCAGTTCGAATTGGCGGCATCCAGCTCGGTCATTGGTAGCGTCAGGTGTTGCAACGCGCGTTGATACGCCGTGGCCGACGCCTGTGCGCTGGTCTGGCTGAGCCAGCTCAGCTCGCGCAGTACCCAAATTACGCTCTCTTTTACCGTTTGCAGTGTCTTACGTTGTGGCGCCGGGTGTTTTGGGGGAGACACCAATTTCTCCATCAGGTTGATCACACACCACTCATTAAGGGCGTAATGGTTATCCAGTTTGGCCATCTCCGTCAGTCCGAGACAAAAATTGCTGACTTGCTCTGGACTCATGCTTTTCAGCGCAGGCACCGCCAGTTCCAGCAGCGGCAGACGCAAATGGGCTTTGAGCTCAAAATCAAGCCAAGGCATGTATTCCTGATGAGAGCCTTCCGGCAGCATGCGGTCAATCAGCTCACGCTGTTCGTCACTGCCATCGAATATCAGCAGCAGCGGAATAAAGCGTGCACTGTAAGGCTCACGTGCCAATTCGAGCAACGCATCTGGTAATTGCTGCATAACCCGTTGCCCAACCTGGCTCTTCTGCTCTGAGGTCAGCGGTGCATCATGGCTGTGGGGAGCGCTGAAGCCACTCAGTCCGGCGACTTCATCGTTTGTTGTACTGACTTGAGCGTGCTCGGTAAAATTTCCGTCCCAGTCAGGTTGAATGCGAAGAATCCGTTCGTGCAGCGGGGGATGCGTAGCGTACAACATGGCGGATAAACCGCTCAGCTGCGCCTGACCAAACATCATGTGACTGACTTCTTTGGTTGATTCTGCCTGCAATTGCGACTGTTGAGAGTGGGTGGCAATTTTCTTCAGCGCGTTTGCAATACCACGATCATTTCGCGTGAACTGCACCGCGCTGGCATCGGCAAGAAATTCGCGTTGACGTGAAATGGCCGCCTTAATCATGGAGCCAAACTGCGTCCCCAGCCAGCCAAATACGGTAAGCACCAACGCGATCACTAAAATCAAGCCAGCGCCGCTACCTTTGTCTTTGTCATTGGAAGAGCGAAACTGTGATGCGCGGCGTTGCGACTGCATGGCGCCACGCATCAGAGCCTGACCCAATAACCCCATGCAGGTGATGCCAAACAAGGTGCCGATGAGCCGGGTATTGAGTCGCATGTCGCCGTTGAGAATATGGCTGAATTCGTGCGCCATTACGCCTTGTAGCTCGTCTCGGTTAAAAGTATCAAGCGCCCCTTGTGTCACGCCAATAATCGCATCATCAATGCTCATGCCCGCTGCAAAGGCGTTGATCCCATGCTCCTCTGCCAACAGATACACTGGCGGTACCGGCATTCCCGACGCCAGCGCCATCTCTTCCACCACGTTCAGTAGTCGCCGCTGTTTAAAATCGCTGGTATTGGTCGAAATCAGTTTTCCGCCCAGTTGCTCAGCAACGGCTTGTCCGCCGTGTTTGGACAACTGATGGAGGCGGTAAGCGGAAGAGATGCCCACAATCGCGGCAACACAGACAAAGCTGATGGCACCAAAGGCCAGGATCTCGTTCAGATTGAGGGAGGTATGTCCGTTGTCCCAGGACGTCGCGATGACGATCAGTAGACTGGCAACGACAGTAATCGACAGTAAGGCGAGAAAGAACAACACTACCAGCAATCCGGTTCGTGTTTTGGCACGATCCTGATGTTGAGCAAAATTCATCAGAAGCTTACCTTAGGCGCTGTCTGAATCTGCTCAGAATCGGCAAACTCGAGTAGTTTTCCGTCCTGAAACTTAAACAGGCCGGCGAACAACACCGGTGGGAAAGTCTGTTTGTACGTGTTGTAACTGGTGACCGCGTCGTTGAATGCCTGACGCGCGAATGAGATTTTGTTTTCTGTACTGGTCAGCTCTTCCTGGACCTGCATCATGGTCTGATTGGCTTTCAGATCAGGGTAGGCCTCAACCACTACACTGAGTTTGCCGAGTGCATTTTGCAGCATGCCCTCCGCCTGCGCTAACTGATTGATGGCCGATTGGCTGTCCGGAGCGTCGCTGGCGGCTTTTAACCCGCTCAGAGCTTGGTTACGCGCTTGAATTACGCGTTCAAAGGTTTCCTGCTCGTGTTTCATGTAGCCTTTCGCGGTTTCCACCAGATTTGGGATCAGGTCGTAGCGCCGTTTAAGCTGCACTTCGATCTGGGCAAAGCTGTTTTTAAAGCGGTTGCGCAGTGTGACCAGTTTGTTGTAGATGCCGATGGCGTAAAACACCACCAACAGAATCACAGCCAGCACGATGATTGACGTTGTCATAAGTTGTCCTGTTTATTGGTTATAGAGATATCCAGTGATGCCATTATGTGCATCAATGACTAGCTTTGCTTATATAACGTGCTGTTTAAAATAGCAATATCAAGAGAAGGGTAATACATAAGCTGGGATAAGCCTGGCTTATCCGAGGTTGAGTCTGTTTGCGCAATAGCGCACAAGAGACGGCGCCAGACAGAAAAAAGCCCGGCGAGAGCCGGGCATTGTCCATAACGTTGTCATAATAAATTTTTGTCTGGGGGCTTCAGTCCAACAGGCCGGTAGCTTGGAAAGTTTCCAGTTTGGCCAGATAGGGCTGCAAATCGCCAATGTGATTTCTCACCCAGTCCTGATCATAATAGGTATCCAGATACCGTTCGCCACTGTCGCACAAGAGGGTCACAATCGAGCCGGTTTCACCGCGTTGTTTCATTTCACTCGCCAGTTGCAGTGCACCATACAGATTGGTTCCGGTCGAGGCGCCAGCTTTACGGCCAAGCACGTTTTCCAGCCAGTGAATGGTGGCAATGCTGGCAGCGTCTTCAATCGTACGCATTTCATCAATCACACCCGGAATAAAGCTGGGTTCGACACGTGGGCGGCCGATGCCTTCGATTTTACTAAAGCGCTCACCAGTCAACTGACGGTTACCACTGCGATAAAAGTCGTGGAACACCGAATGCTCCGGGTCTACCACACACAGTTTGGTGTCGTGTTGCTGGTAACGGATAAAGCGTCCGATGGTGGCGGATGTTCCGCCAGTTCCCGGGCTCATCACCACCCAAGAAGGAATAGGGTAGCGCTCCATGGTCATCTGGCTGAAAATAGAGTTGGCAATATTATTGTTGCCGCGCCAGTCGGTTGCGCGTTCGGCGTAGGTAAACTGGTCCATGTAATGCCCCCCCAGTTCCTGCGCCAAGCGGTGTGATTCTGCGTAGATCTGATCCGAGCGGTCAACCAGATGAGCTTGGCCGCCATAAAACTCAATTTGTTCAATTTTCTTACGCGCGGTGCATTTAGGCATCACGGCGATAAACGGCAGCCCCAGCAACCGGGCGAAATAGGCTTCAGACACGGCAGTGCTGCCTGACGAAGATTCAATGATGGTGGTGTCTGGGCCAACCCAGCCATTACAGATCGCATACAGAAACAACGAACGTGCCAGACGGTGTTTCAGAGAACCGGTCGGATGTGTACTTTCATCTTTCAGATAGATATCGATGCCATCCAGGACCGGTAGATCCAGCTTGATCAGGTGAGTGTCGGCAGAGCGCTGGTAATCCGCTTCAATTTTGCGAATCGCATCGTTAATCCAGTTGTGGTCGGTACACATAGGGTGTTCTCCGTAAGAGTTATTATGATGATAAGGTATCCTTTACTATGGAGAAATGCTTTGCTTTTTTGTGCATGGATTTTAGAATTTGGAGAAAATTATTCTCTTTATTGGTGAGGTGGAGAAATGAATCTGGATAATACCGACAAGCGTATTCTGGCGCTGCTGCAGGAAGACTCGACGCTGTCACTCAACGATTTGGCAGAAGCGGTCAACCTGACGACCACCCCCTGCTGGAAGCGATTGAAAAAACTTGAAGAATCGGGAGTGATTGAAAAGCGGGTTGCATTGCTGAATCCGGAAAGGCTAGAGCTCTCTTTCACCGCTTTTGTTTTGATCAAAACCAGTGACCACTCGCATGAGTGGTATCACCGCTTTGTCGAAACGGTGGTGGAATTTCCTGAAGTCATGGAGTTCTACCGTATGGCCGGAGAGTACGATTACATGATGAAAGTTCAGGTCAAAGACATGAAATGTTTTGATGAATTCTATAAAAAGCTGGTCAACAGTGTGGATGGGATATCAGACGTTACGTCTACCTTTGCCATGGAACCGCTCAAATACACCACGGCACTACCAATCCGGCATAGTTGAGGCGCCCGCTCTCCAGATGAGAGCGGGCCAGTGGTTATTTGTTGGTGTAGCGCATCACACCTTCCTGAACCGCTGTCGCGACCAGATCGCCGCTGCGATTGTAGATCTCGCCGCGGACCAGGCCACGGGTGTTGCTCGCCGTCGGGCTTTCAATCACATACAGCAGCCATTCGTCCATTTTGAATGGACGGTGAAACCAGATGGAGTGATCAATAGTGGCAACCTGAAAATGAGGTGTCATCAGCGATACCTGATGCGGGTGCAATGCCGTGACTAAAAAACCCCAGTCCGAAGCGTAACCCAGCAAATATTGATGGATCAGTTGATTGTCCGGCACCGCACCGTTGGCACGGATCCACAAATACTGCTTGGGATCTTTCTTCTCGGGTTTGAGCGGATTCACCACCACCACCGGACGGGTTTCAATCGGTTTTTCACCGCAGAAGGTGTGGCGCAGTTTCTCAGGCAGATACTGCGCGATGCGCGATGCCAGTTCTGATTCCGACGCAAAGTTCTCGGGCCCCGGCACCTCAGGCATGCTGATCTGGTGCTCAAAACCCGGCGCTTCACCATGGTAGGACGCGGTCAGGTAGAAGATAGGCCGGCCGTTTTGGATCGCTTTGACCCGGCGAGTGCTGAAACTGCGACCATCACGCAGGTTTTCGACGTCGTAAATGATCGGCTTCTCCGGATCGCCCGGATAGAGAAAATAGCTGTGAAACGAGTGCACGGTACGATCGGACTCAACCGTGTAGCGGGCGGCAGACAGCGCCTGACCAATCACCTGACCTCCGTAAACCTGTGGTAAGCCGAGGTTCTCGCTCTGACCGCGAAACAGGCCTTTTTCCAGCTTTTCCAGTTGCAACAGACTCAACAGTTCGTTTAAAGGTTTACTCATAACTCTTGCCTATAGTGTCAACGTCAAAGTATTCAAAACTTTACACAGTCAAAATCTTGTCAATACCGTGGTCGGACCATGACTCTTTACCGAACAGCACCTATAATCCTTGGGATTTTAATTCTTTATGCGAGGCTTTATGAAAAAGGCACTGTTGTTGGTCATGTCAGTGGTATTGGGTTCGGTTCTTTTCGGTTGTCAGTCATCAGAATCTGAAAAGGAAGCGGCCATGCAAAACATTACAGGGACAATTGCTTACCGTGAGCGCGTGGCTTTGCCAGACAACGCCGTTGTAACGGTTTCACTACAGGACGTTTCGCTAATGGATGTCGCTGCCGACGTTATCTCAACCACTCAGTTTGAAACCAACGGTGCTCAGG
>NZ_WXWP01000158.1:0-13804 GCF_009904765.1 Vibrio sp. V39_P1S14PM300 | reverse complement strand
TCGCTATCCTTTGCACACCCTCAATCTCATTGTTGCTCTTATTTACAATTTAGGCAACTTTGAGACCATCTCTGCAAGGATCGCACTGCTGGCTTTGAAGGTAAAGCAGCAGCTCATTATACGGAAATTGAAGTTTTTTTGACCAGGATTAGTACGCACTCTTGGAGTTCGGCTATTCTTGAGAATGATTTTTATCTAAACCGATTATTACAGGTAGTCACTCATGTCTAAGCTAGTTTTAGTTTTAAACTGCGGTAGTTCTTCTCTTAAGTTCGCGATCGTTGACGCGGAAAATGGCGACGAGCACCTATCAGGTCTTGCTGAATGTCTTCATCTTCCAGAAGCTCGTATCAAGTGGAAACTTGATGGCAAACACGAAGCGCAACTGGGCGAAGGTGCTGCACACGATGAAGCGCTGTCTTTCATCGTCGAAACTATCCTTGCTTCAAAACCAGAACTTGCAGATCAGCTGAAAGCGGTTGGTCACCGTGTCGTACACGGCGGTGAGAAGTTCACTCAGTCTGCACTGATCACAGACGACGTTGTGAAAGGTATCGAAGACTGTGCCACTCTGGCACCACTTCACAACCCAGCGCACATCATCGGTATCAAAGCTGCACAAAAATCATTCCCAGCACTGAAAAACGTGGCTGTGTTTGATACGGCTTTCCACCAAACTATGCCGCAAGAGTCTTACCTATACGCTCTGCCATACAACCTGTACAAAGAGCACGGCATCCGTCGTTACGGCATGCACGGTACTTCACACCTATTCATTACACGTGAAGTGGCAAACCTGCTGAACAAACCAGTAGAAGAAGTTAACATCATCAACTGTCACCTGGGTAACGGCGCATCTGTATGTGCAGTTAAAAATGGCCAGTCTGTTGATACATCAATGGGTCTGACTCCGCTGGAAGGTTTGGTGATGGGCACTCGTTGTGGTGACATCGATCCTGCGATCATCTTCCACCTGCACGACACTCTGGGCTACTCTGTAGACCAAATCAACACCATGCTGACCAAAGAGTCTGGTCTGCAAGGTTTGACTGAAGTAACGTCTGACTGCCGCTTCGTTGAAGACAACTACGGCACCAAAGAAGAAGCGACTCGCGCAATGGACGTATTCTGCCACCGTCTGGCGAAATACGTTGCAGGTTACACTGCGTCTCTGGAAGGTCGTCTGGATGCGATCGTTTTCACTGGCGGTATCGGCGAAAACTCTGCACCTATCCGTGAAATGGTTCTAAACCGTCTAGGCATCTTCGGTATCGAAGTGGATAGCGATGCAAACCTGAAAGCACGTTTCGGCGGCGAAGGCACCATCACTTCAGCAAACAGCCGCATCCCTGCCATGGTTATCTCAACTAACGAAGAGCTAGTCATTGCAGAAGACACAGCACGTCTGGCTGGTCTGTAATTGACCCAAACTGGCTAACTCAAGTTAGCCAGTTTCCGTTTTGGGGCTCAATTTGGTTTGTGCTTTTGTTCCGAGTCGCAAAGAAGTTGAGCTTTTCTCCCGAATACCATTCTGACTGAGTCTCTGCTCCGTCGGCTTGGTGTCAAATAGTTAGAGGTTCTTACTCAATGTCCCGTACTATTATGCTTATTCCTGCCAGCGCTGGTGTCGGTCTTACCAGTGTGAGCATGGGCGTACTGCGCGCTATGGAGCGTAAAGGCGTTAAGGTTTCTTTCTACAAGCCTATCTCGCAACCTCGCGCTGGCGGCGATCAACCGGATCTGACGTCGACCATCGTTGCAGCAAACAGCGATATGAAAATCGGCGAGCCAATGGCGATGTCTGTTGCCGACAGCCTGATCGGTAACGACAAAATGGATGAGCTGCTGGAAACAGTAGTAGAGCGTTACAACCAGATCAATAAAGATGCAGACGTAACGCTGATCGAAGGTCTGGTACCGACTCGCAAACACCCGTTTGCTAACCAGGTGAACGCAGAAATCGCTGCGACTCTGGGTGCTGAGATTGTTCTGGTTGCGACCCCTGGCACGGACAACCCTGCACAGCTGAAAGAGCGTATCGAAGTCGCTTGTTCTAACTTCGGTGGCACAAAAAACAAAAACATCTCTGGCGTAATCATCAACAAACTGAATGCACCAGTTGATGAAGCAGGCCGTACTCGCCCTGACCTGTCTGAGATCTTCGATGATGCCGACAGCGCAAAACAGAACGAAATGAAAGTGATGGAGATCTTTAACACCTCTCCTATCCGCGTTCTTGGTTGTGTGCCTTGGAGCATCGATCTGATCGCCACTCGTGCTATCGACATGGCGAAGCACCTGAATGCCGAAGTGGTGAATCAGGGTGACATCCAGACTCGTCGCATCAAGAGCATCACCTTCTGCGCACGTTCTCTGCCACACATGATTGAGCACTTTAAACCAGGTTCACTGCTGGTGACTTCAGCAGACCGCCCAGACGTAATCGTTGCAGCATCTCTGGCCGCAATGAACGGCGTTGAAATCGGCGCAATCCTGCTGACTGGCGGTTACGATATCCCGGCAGAGATCAACAACCTGTGTAAACCTGCGTTTGAGACTGGCCTGCCAATCTTTAAAGCACAAGGCAACACCTGGCAAACATCTTTGAATCTGCAAAGCTTCAGTCTGGAAGTACCAGCAGACGACAAAGAGCGTATTGAATTCATCAACGATCACGTTGCAGGCCACATCGACGGCAACTGGATCGAATCCATGACAGAAGGCACCACGCGTTCACGTCGCCTGAGCCCACCGGCATTCCGTTACCAGTTGACTGAATTTGCCCGTCGCGCAGGCAAACGTATCGTACTGCCAGAAGGTGACGAACCTCGTACCGTTAAAGCTGCTGCTATTTGTGCTGAACGCGGCATAGCAGAGTGTGTCCTGCTGGGTAACCCAGAAGAGATCAAACGTGTTGCAGCTCAGCAAGGTGTTGAACTGGGTGCTGGCGTACAAATCATTGATGCGGATGCCATCCGTGAAAACTACGTAGCCCGTCTGGTTGAACTGCGCGGCGCGAAAGGCATGACTGAAGTGGTTGCTCGTGAGAAACTGCAGGACTCTGTCTTCCTGGGTACCATGATGCTGGAAAATAACGAAGTAGACGGCCTGGTGTCTGGTGCGGTTCACACAACCGCTAACACCATCGTTCCTCCGTTCCAGATCATCAAGACTGCACCAAACGCGTCAATCGTTTCTTCAGTGTTCTTCATGCTGCTGCCTGATCAGGTTCTGGTTTACGGTGACTGTGCAATCAACCCGGATCCAACCGCTGAACAGCTGGCAGAAATCGCAATCCAGTCAGCCGACTCAGCTGCGGCATTTGGTATCGATCCTCGCGTTGCGATGATCTCTTACTCGACTGGTGAGTCAGGTAAAGGTGCGGACGTTGATAAAGTACGTGAAGCGACCAAGCTGGCGCAAGAAAAACGTCCTGATCTGGTTATCGATGGTCCACTGCAGTACGACGCGGCGATCATGGAAAACGTAGCGAAATCAAAAGCACCAAACTCGCCTGTGGCGGGTAAAGCGACTGTCTTCGTATTCCCGGACCTGAACACAGGTAACACTACATACAAAGCCGTACAGCGTTCTGCAGACCTCGTGTCTATCGGTCCTATGCTGCAAGGTATGCGTAAGCCAGTGAATGACTTGTCTCGTGGCGCGCTGGTTGACGACATCGTCTACACCATCGCACTGACCGCGATTCAGGCAGATCAGGATCAAAACTGATTCTGTACCTTAAGCAGAAAAGCCTCCCAACCGGGAGGCTTTTTTATTGGTCAGCGTCCACTCAAACGTGGCTCTGTCGACATAGCACAAAGGCCAGCTGTTGAGGCTGGCCTGCGCAAGATAAACGAAGTTATTTAGCGAAGAGCGTGTCTCGTCCGTGGGGAGCCTCCAGATCCAATTCAGGCCCTTTCGGCACGATTTGGGTCGGATTGATGGTCTTGTGGCTAAAGTAATAGTGCCGCTTGATATGATAAAAATCGACCGTCTCACGAATACCGTCAATCTGATACAACTCTCTCAGATAACCACTCAGATGCGGGTAATCGGCAATGCGCTGTTTGTTGCATTTGAAGTGGCCGACATACACAGCATCAAAACGGATCAGCGTAGTAAACAAACGCCAGTCCGCTTCGGTGATTTGCTCTCCTGCCAGATAGCGATGCGTCGCCAAATGTGCATCAACGCGGTCCAAAGCAGCAAACAAATTATCGTACGCTTCTTCATAGGCTTCCTGCGACGTCGCAAAACCGCAGCGATAAACCCCATTGTTGATGTTCGGGTAGATGTAATCATTCCACTCATCGATCAGCGGTCGCAGCCCTGCCGGGTAATAATCGTCCTGATTGCCCGTCAGTTGGTTGAACTCCGAGTTGAACATACGGATGATTTCCGAGGATTCATTGCTGACGATGGTGTTGTGCTTCTTGTCCCATAAGACAGGTACCGTTACCCGACCAGTGTAATCAGATTTGGCTTCAGTGTAGATCTGATGTAACCGGCGATGACCAAACAGCGGCTCTGGCAACCCCATCTGCCAGCCTTCGCTGAGCATATCCGGACACACCACCGTGACATCAATGTGTTCTTCCAACTGCTTCAATTTACGCAGGATCAATGTGCGGTGAGCCCACGGACAAGCCAGTGAAACGTACAAATGGTAGCGCCCCGACTCCGGTGCAAACATTGCGTCTGGCTTGTTCTTGATCCAGTGACGAAAGCCGGCATCTTCACGGACAAATTCGCCCCCGCTTGCCTTTGTGTCATACCAGATGTCGTGCCACTTACCCTCTATCAGCTTGCCCATATCATTCACCTGTTTCAATCTTGTTTATATCTAATACGGTTTCATTCTATGCCTGACAGCATAGTGGCTAAACCCAACCGAATTGGCTTAGTTGTTCGAAAATTTCGATGGAATTGGCAAAAGTGGTCAGACTCAATTACCTGCAACAAAAACAAAAAAAGCGCGACGCTAAAAAAGCAGCCGCGCTTAAGCCCGTCACAGGCTGAATGGGTGGATACTACACTTCCACGTGCAGGCAGGACACCGCGTGTGTGTCGTTACCTTGAATAGATGGGCGTTGCTGAGCACACACCTCCGTCGCCTGAGGGCAACGGGTACGGAAGACACAACCCGATGGCGGGCTGATTGGTGATGGCAGGTCGCCTTCCAGCATCTCTATTTTCTTCGCGCGTTCCAGCTTCGGATCCGGAATTGGTACCGCAGACATCAACGCACGGGTGTAAGGGTGCTTAGGTTCGGCAAACAGTGCATCGGCCTCCCCCAATTCCACTGCGTTCCCCAAGTACATCACCAGTACACGGTCTGAAATGTGTTTGACGACCGACAGGTCATGGGCAATAAAGACCAAAGACAAGCCCAGCTCTTTTTGCAGCTCTTTCAGCAGGTTCACTACCTGAGCCTGAATCGAAACGTCCAGTGCCGACACTGGCTCGTCACAAATGATCATCTTGGGCTTAAGGATAAGAGCACGGGCAATCCCGATACGCTGACACTGACCACCTGAGAATTCATGCGGGTAACGGTTGATCACGTTTGGCAGCAGGCCGACTTTCGCCATCATCTGCTTGACGCGGCCTTTCACTTCGTCTTTAGACAACTCCGGATAGAACGTCTCCAGCGGCTCGGCGATGATGTCACCCACTGTCATACGTGGGTTCAGTGACGCCAGAGGATCCTGGAAAATCATCTGGATCTCTTTGCGCGTTTCACGGCGCTGGATGTTCTGCATCTTAGTCAGATCCTGACCCAGCCACACCACTTCGCCATCTGTTGCTTCAACCAAACCGATAATAGCGCGAGCAAAAGTGGACTTACCACAACCAGATTCGCCCACAACGCCCAACGTTTCACCTTCATACAAACGGATATTAACGCCGTCGACGGCTTTTAGATTAGCCGGCTTTGACCATGGCCAGGCGGATTTCGATGCGATGCTGAAGTGAACTTTAAGATCTTTAACATCTAACAATAGTTTTTTGTCTATGCTCATTTTGCCCAAGCCTCCCAATCAGAAAAACATGCACGCTGACGACCGTCACCAAACGGAGTCAGAATCGGTGCTTCACTCTTACAACGTTCAGTCACACGGTGACAACGCTCTTGGTAAGGGCAACCTGGTGGCAAACGCAGCAGGTTTGGCGGGTTGCCTGGAATCGTCGGCAAAATTTCGCCTTCGGTATCCAGACGCGGGATGGCTTTTAGCAGACCTTCCGCATATGGGTGGCTTGGGTTATAGAAGATTTCGTCTACCGTGCCGTATTCCATGGTACGACCGGCGTACATCACCAGTACTTTGTCACACGAACCAGCAACGACGCCCAGATCGTGGGTGATCATGATGATGGCAGTGTTGAACTCGCTCTTCAGCTCATTCAATAGGTCCATGATCTGCGCCTGGACGGTTACGTCCAGTGCCGTTGTCGGCTCATCGGCGATCAGCAGTTTCGGACGACACAGCAAAGCCATGGCGATCATTACACGCTGACGCATACCACCTGAAAACTCGTGCGGGTACATGGTAATACGCTTACGCGCTTCCGGAATTTTCACCGCTTCCAGCATACGTACAGACTCTTCAAACGCTTCTGCTTTGCCCATACCTTTGTGCAGCATCAGTACTTCCATCAGCTGATCGCTGACCTTCATGTACGGATTAAGCGACGTCATCGGGTCCTGGAAGATCATAGCGATCTGTTCAGCACGCACTTTGTTGAGGGCTTTTTCTGGCAGGTTGAGGATCTCGTTACCTTCAAACTTTGCGCTACCAGAGATCTTACCGTTTTTAGCCAGCAAACCCATGATAGAGAAAACGGTCTGGGATTTACCTGAGCCCGATTCACCCACAATACCCAATGTTTCTCCCTGGTTCAGGGAGAAGTTCAAATCGTTGACTGCGGTAACGATACCATCTTGCGTGGTGAATTCGACGCGCAGATCTTTGACATCTAATAAACTCATCATTGCTTCCTTAATCTTGCTCTATTTTTATCTGTCTTTTGGATCCAGCGCATCGCGCAGACCATCACCAACGTAGTTGAAGCAGAACAGCGTCACGACCATAAACAATGCCGGGAAGGCCAACTGCCATACCGCCACTTCCATGGTGTTCGCCCCTTCTTGCAGAAGTGCGCCCCAACTTGTCATTGGCTCTTGAACGCCAAGACCAAGGAATGAAAGGAAAGATTCCGTCAGAATCATGCTTGGGATCAGCAGGGTTGAGTAAACCGCAACGATACCCAATACGTTTGGCACAATATGACGGGTGATGATTTTCCAGTTGCTGACACCACACACGTGCGCCGCTTCGATAAACTCTTTGCTACGCAGGCTCAGTGTCTGACCACGTACAATACGGGCCATATCCAGCCAGGCAATTGCACCAATCGCGACGAAAATCAGCACGATATTACGGCCAAAAAACGTCACCAGAACAATCACCAGGAACATAAACGGAATCGCGTACAGGATTTCCAGAATACGCATCATAATACGGTCAACTTTGCCACCGATGAAGCCCGATGCCGCGCCATAAAGCGTACCAATCAGTACCGCAACCAACGCGCCCATCACGCCCACCATCAATGAGATACGACCACCTACCAGAGTACGGACGTACAAGTCACGTCCCAACGCATCCGTACCAAACAAATGTTCCATCGACGGCGCTGCGTGCATCGCGTACCAGTCAGTGTCTTCATACGTATACGGTGCCAGCATTGGCAGGAAAATGACTGCCAGAGTCATCAGCATCAGAATAAACAGGCTCACCATCGCCGCTTTGTTACGCATAAAGCGGATACGGGCGTCTTGCCACAAACTGCGACCTTCAATTTCCAGGTTTTCGGAAAACTTTTCGATCGCGTCCAGATTCTCTTTTTTCGTCAACATACTAATACTTCCCTGTTAGTAACGAATTTTCGGGTCAATCGCTGCAAGCAGAATATCCACTACTGCGTTAAACAGAATGAACAGGAAACCAATCAGAATGGTTACACCCATAACCAGTGAGTAGTCACGGTTAAATGCAGCGTTTACAAACAGTTTGCCGATACCTGGCAGACCGAAAATAGTTTCAATAACAACAGAACCGGTAATGATACCGACGAAGGCCGGGCCCATGTACGACACAACAGGAAGCAGTGCAGGTTTCAGCGCGTGTTTCAGGATGATGTAGCGGTAGCTCAGACCTTTTGCACGTGCAGTACGGATAAAGTTGCTGTTCAGCGTTTCAATCATTGAACCACGGGTAATACGTGCGAACGTCGCCACGTATAACAAGGACATCCCTAATACTGGTAACGCCATGTACTTGAAGGAGCCGTCCAGCCAGCCCCCGGCGGGCAGCCACCCAAGGTTGATCGAGAATAGATAGATGAGAACCGGAGCCAACACGAAAGATGGCATCACCACCCCGAGCATGGCGGTCGCCATGATGGTGTAATCAAGCCAGGTATTTTGCCGCAAAGCCGCGATCGTCCCGACGGTGACCCCCATAATAAGGGTGAAGATAAACGCAACGAAGCCCACTTTCGCTGAAACAGGCAGGGCATCAGAAATCAGCTCGTTTACCGTGAAATCTTTGTATTTAAACGAAGGACCAAAATCACCGACCATAATGTTGGTCAAGTAAGTGGTGTACTGCTCGAATACTGGTTTATCAAGACCGTATTTAGCATTGATGTTTGCCATTACCTCAGGAGGCAATGGTCGCTCACTAGAGAACGGGTTACCTGGTGCGAAACGCATCAGAAAGAAAGATATAGTGATCAAAACCAACATGGTTGGGATCGCTTCAAATATCCGTTTTGCAATGAATTTAATCATAAACTCACTCTTTCAGTCTGTGACAATTTAAAATGAAGAAAGACGCTGCATGTGCGTCTCTATCATTCGATAGCACATGCAGTGTCTGGATTATTTATAATTTTTTTGCTGAGTAAGGTTACTTAGCTTTGATGTACAGATCTTTGGAGAAGATCTTGTCTTCCGCGTTGTTCGCTGGGTAACCACCAACAGTTGGCGATACCAGACGCGACTTCACGTATTGGTAGATTGGTGCGATAGGCATATCGCGAGCCAGAAGTTTCTCTGCGTCAGTGTACAGCTTCTCGCGCTCAGCTTCAGAGGTTGTCGCCATCGCTTTTTCCATCACGCCATCGTACTCGTTGCTGAAGTACTTAGGATCGTTAGAGCTGTTGTTTGACTGCATCAGAGACAGGAATGAAGACGCTTCGTTGTAGTCGCCACACCAACCAGCACGAGTGACGTCAAAGTTCCCCTGACGACGCGTGTCCAGGTAAGTTTTCCACTCTTGGTTTTCCAGTGAAACGTCTACGCCCAGGCTCTTCTTCCACATAGACTGGATAGCGGTCGCAATCTTCTTGTGGTTTTCAGAAGTGTTGTAAAGCAGCGTGAATTTCAGTGGGTTGGCGCTGTCGAAGCCCGCTTCCGCCAGCAGCTTCTTCGCCGCTGCTTCACGCTCTTTCTGAGTCATCTTGCCGTAAGCAGGCATTTCCGGGTGGAAACCTGCAGTGATTTCAGGCGTCAGGAAGTAAGCCGGTTTCTGACCTTGGCCCAGAATCGCTTTTGAAATGATGTCGCGATCGATAGCGTAAGACAGGGCCTTACGGACGCGAACGTCATCAAAAGGTGCTTTCTTGTTGTTGAAACCGTAGTAATAAGAACACAGGTTACCCTGTACCTGAACAAAATCAGGGTGCTCTTTTTGCAGACGCTTGAAGTGCTCAATTGGCAGTTCGTTTGTGATTTGGATTTCACCGGACAGGAAGCGGTTCATTTCAGCCACTTGGTTCTCGATTGGCAGGTAAGTGACCTTGTCAAGCACAGTGTGCTCGTTGTCCCAGTAGAACTTGTTGCGTTTCAGTTCGATACGCTCGTTCACAACCCAGTTGTCCAGTACAAATGCACCGTTCCCAACGAAATGTTCAGGTTTGGTCCATTTGTCGCCGAATTTCTCTACCGTTGCACGGTGAACTGGTTTAACAGTGGTGTGGCCCATCATCTTCACGAAGTAAGGCAGCGCTGTTTCCAGTTTGATCTCCAGTGTGTTCGCGTCCAGTGCTTTAACACCCAGAGTCTCTTTGTCTTTTTTGCCAGCAATAATATCGGCAGCATTTTCCATGGTGGTCATTTCCAGGTACCACGAGTATGGAGACGCTGTTGCTGGATCCACGGCACGCTTGAAGCTGTACACAAAGTCTTCAGCGGTTACAGGATCGCCGTTAGACCATTTTGCGTCTTTGCGTAGGTGGAAAGTGAAGGTTTTGTTGTCTGTCGTTTCCCAGCTTTCTGCAACACCAGGGATGGTATTGCCGTCCGCGTCCTGGTTTACCAAGCCTTCCAATAGATCACGGATAACGTGCGATTCTGGCACACCCTCAGTTTTTTGAGGATCCAGAGACGCAACTTCAGTACCGTTACCACGGACTAATTCCTGAACATCGGCGAGTTTAGTACCAACTGGAACATGTGCTGCGAAAGTTGCCGTAGAAGTGGCGGCCACTGCAAGACCGGCACCGAGAAGCAGTGCCTGAGTGATTTTGTTCTTATACATGCGTAAAACTCCAAGTTTTTATTTTGCATCCATGACTTCCTTGTAGAGTTCACCAGAACGGCTAGTGATTTAGATTTCTTTAGCGCAAATACTAAAAATAAAAACCTAAAGGCCCTACAAAGATTGGGGCACACATTAGCAATCATTGAAGCAATTTGCCATAAAAATGTAGCAAAAAGCGGTTTAATATTACGTTTTCGTCAAGTTTCTGGTCAAAAAGTCTGCTAAAAATCTAAACTCCGCATTTTTGGATTATTTAGATAGTACGGCTCAGAGACTCATACCGAATTGACTAAAAAATAACGCTTAATCAGCATTATCATCTGCCCACTTGCAACAAATTTAACATTTTATTTACTCAATTGGCATCCTGCTTTTATCATCGTCCGCCAGTTTAAGCACTAATTGTGAGCATTATCACCGTCTGTATCCTTCCGCACCTATGCCACCGTGCGCTTACTCACACAGTGACATAAAACGCTTCAATATCAAGCGTCTGTTGGCGGAACAGCACACATAAAAAAACGCGGGCATTGCCCGCGCTTTTCTTCCACTCAGAGTGCTAGTCGACTTGATGTAAATGCACATCCATCTGACGAAACGGTATTTCGATGCCATTGCTGTCCAGAGCTTCTTTGACAGCCAGGTTAAGGTCCCAGAATACAGGCCAGTAGTCAGAACGCTTGACCCAAGGACGCACAATAAGCTGTACCGATGACTCCGCCAACGCGTTGACTCCAATCTTAACTTCCGGCTCTTTCAACACGCGAGGATCACTTTCGACCACCTCACGCAGCACCTGTTGAACCTGTCTCAGATCCGCCTTGTAGGAAACCGCAAACACAAAATTGATCCGACGGGTATCGTAACGGGAGACATTGGTGATCGGGCCTTTCATGATCGACGAGTTCGGTACCACAATCATCTTGTTGTCGCCGGTTTTCAGTATGGTTGAGAAAATCTGAATCGCCTGCACCGAACCCGAAACACCAGCAGCCTCAATGAAGTCGCCCGACTTAAACGGACGAAACAGCACAATCAAGACCCCGGACGCGAAGTTGGACAGTGACCCTTTCAGCGCCAAGCCCACCGCCAGACCTGCCGCACCCAGTACCGCAATGATCGACGCCGTCTCAATACCAATCCGGCTCAGCACCGCAACCAGCACAAAGGCCAAAATTCCATAGCGAACAATACTGGAGACAAAGCTGGTAACGGCCTTATCCACCCCCTTTTGACCCAACAACTTTTCAACCGTAGCGGCGATGGTTTTGCTGAGCATACTCCCCACAATCAGGATCAACAGAGCGGCAATCACATTGACGCCATACTGAACCAACAAGCCTGAATGACTGACCAACCAGTCACTCACCTGATTTACAGACTCAACGGCCATCGTTTTTCTCCAAACAGAGCAATTTATATTGCTGATATTATTAACGATTATTGTTTCTGCTTACATGCAATTTGTTAAGCGCGCAGACAATATAGCAAAGCTTATCGAGCGCAAAGCGAAAAGATGAGACAAGTGGTAAAAATTCATCCCTACCATCGCTGCAACGTGGAAATAACGTGCAAAAACAACAACGCTCACCGGAGTGAGCGTTGACGAGCAGATACATTGAGTGGCATTAACCAATCAGGCGAGCATTGATCTCCGTCTCTTCATTAAACACCACGGTTTGAGCACGTTTAAAGAAGTTAAAGTCAGTCGCCGTAGCGCTGGTGTAAGCGCCCATCATACGACCAATCACCAAATCACCGTTGTCCAGTTTCGGCAACATCACGTCTTCGGCAATCACATCAATACTGTCACAAGTTGGGCCAGACAACACACTAGGGATCAGCTCACCACCCTGTTTCAGAGTCACCAGTGGGTATTGCGCGTCATCGAACATCAAGCCGCTGAACGAACCATAAATGCCATCATCCAAGTAGTACCACATCTGACCTTCTCGCTCCGCTTGCCCCATCACAGATGCAACACTCATGACCGCTCGGGCCACAATAAAACGCCCCGGCTCTGCCAGAACCTGAACGGTTTCAGGTAATTCGCTCAACGCCTGATTGATCGGCATACAAAATTGATCAATGGGCATCACCGCTTCGCTGTAGCTAACCGGGAACCCCCCACCAATATCCAGTGTGCTCAGTGCAGGTAAACCACATGCGACCACTTGCTCCATCACCATTTTACAGGTTCGGATCGCGTCCACGTATTTCTGCGGATTAGTGGTTTGCGATCCCACATGAAAAGACAAGCCTTTCACACGGATATTCCACGCCTGCGCCGTTTCGATAATGGTCAGCGCCTGCTCAGGTGAACAGCCAAATTTTTTCGACAGATCGGCGAACGCTTCTGAATTTCGAAAACTCAGACGCACCAGCAGTTCAACGTCGTCGCTGTAAGCCTTGAACTTTTCCAGCTCATTGAGGTTATCAACCACAAAGACATGACATCCATACGCCAGGGCATCGCGAATGTCCGCGTCGCGTTTAATCGGGTGAGTATGAATGGTACGCTCAGCCGGAACCCCTTCCTGTGCCACCAGCTCAACCTCACCTGTGGTGGCCAAGTCAAAACTGGCTCCTTCTTGCATCAGGGTTCTGACCACGGCCGGATGCGGTAGCGGCTTCAAAGCAAAGTGCAGTGTCACAGTTGGCAGCGCGCTATGCAGCGCACGGTATTGCTGACGAATGACATCGCAATCAAGCATTAATAATGGTGCGCCAAATTGCTCCACCGAGGTTTCGATAAGTGCAATGTCATCCGCCGACAGCGTTGGAGAAGTGAAAGATTGAAAATTCAGAACTGAGTGTGCGTGAGCCATGGCAAACCTCTAATATAAAGGCACCTTCCATCGGCAATATGATGAAAAGTGGAGCGTCAAAAAAAGCGCGGATGCGCAGTCAAAGTCACTCTTGGATAGTTGCTCTATCGCCTTGCCACAAAACCAACTGTGATGTACTCGGATTGGCTATCATCAAGAAGCACGGCGATAGTAAGGTCATCCCTCACCAGGCGCAATAAAAAAGCAGCCATTTGAAAGCAAAACATTTTTATGGTTTTGATAACCATTTTTAATCCTGAGTATACAGGCCGTTGGTCTCAAGCGTCCCAGAGTGAACATTCCCGAATCGGCATATTTTTTCTCTTGGGCAGAAAACATGAATATACCAAGCAATCCTAATAT
>NZ_WXWP01000365.1:0-13807 GCF_009904765.1 Vibrio sp. V39_P1S14PM300 | reverse complement strand
AATATACACAGATACAAATCACAATAAATAACCAGACTATCGATATATTATCCTTTGTCATGTAAAGTGCTGCCGGTAGTTAATAAGGGCAATTACACTCCTTAGCTCCTAAATCTAATAAGAGGCTCTTCATGAAGCACATTTCCCCCCGTTTGCCGAGCTTATTGCAGGTCGTAATATCTTTGGGATTATTCTTGCTACTGGCGTTTTCGTTCACCGCCAAGCTCAATTTACCGATCCAGCTGGCACTGTATATCGGCTGGTTCATTATTATGGTGCTGGGCATCCGCCTGGGTCACAAATACAAAGCTCTCGAGCAAGCCGCTCTGGGCGGTATTTCTAACGGCTTGGGCGCCGTGTTGATCCTGCTGGCTGTCGGCGCATTAGTCGGTACCTGGATCTCTGGTGGTATCGTCCCGACCATCATTTACTATGGTTTGAAAGCCATCCACCCGTCCATTTTCCTTCTGGCAACGATGATCATCTGTTCTCTGACCGCACTGGCCACGGGGACATCTTGGGGTGCCGCGGGTACCGCCGGGATCGCGATGATGGGCATCGGCCAGGGCCTGGGTGTTCCTGCTCCGATCACCGCTGGTGCGGTACTGTCGGGCTGTTACTTTGGTGACAAAATGTCACCACTGTCTGATTCAGTCATCCTGGCTTCATCCATGTCTAACGTCGAAGTCGTGGAGCACATCAAAGGCATGTTGCCAATCGCACTGATCAGCTATGTGATCACCGGAATCATGTTCACCGCGTTCGGTTTCCACTACGCGGGTAAAGTCGATATGTCTCAGGTGCAGGGCGTTATTGAAGCGATGGAAACACAGTTTTACATCACACCATATTCGTTTGTGCCGGTGATGATCGTTCTTGGCTTACTGGCCATGCGCATGCCGTCGTTCCCAGTGATCAGTTTCGGTTCCCTGTTGGGTATTGTCTGGGCGGTGATGATTCAGGATGTCGACTTCCTGCAAGCGTTCAATACCGCGTGGGCACCGTTTAACATTCAGTCCGGTGTTGACTTTATTGACGCCATTCTCAATCGCGGTGGGATGTCTTCCATGCTGGGTTCGGTCGCAGTGATTGTCTTTGGTCTGGGTTTTGGTGGTCTGCTGGACAGAGTGGGCGTGCTGGAAACCATCGCTAAGCTGTTTGAACGCCGCGTGACCAGCCCGGGATCACTGGCCACCAGCACTATCGGTACCGCCTTTATGGGCAACGTGTTCGGTTCCGCTATGTACGTATCACTGATCCTGACGCCAAAAATCTGTGCAAAAAATTACGATCGCCTGGGCTACAAACGTAAGAACCTGTCCCGAAACGCTGAGTTTGGCGGTACCCTAACCTCAGGTATGGTGCCGTGGAGCGATAACGGTATTTACATGGCCAGCATTTTGGGTGTCGCCACCTTGTCTTATGCGCCATTCATGTGGTTAAGCTTCGTCTGCATTATCGTCACCATTTTCACCTCTTACATGGGTTGGTTTGTCGATAAATGTGAGCCGACGGCGGAACCTACCGAAGGGGAAGAAACGGCCTTAGAACGCCAGTCTGCCTGATCAGAATTCCCATCATGAAGAGCGCCTTTACGGCGCTCTTTTTTTGTTTCGTTAGATGGCGATACTCACATTGAGTAATGTTCGGACTCACTCGGAATGAAGATATCCTCCGCCTCCGGTGGCTTTGTGTGCCGCAATGTAAGATTGCGCCTCCCCAATGGCGCGGCGCAGACTTTCCGCCAGATGATCGAGTTCTTCGCGCGTGAGTCGCTCTCCCTGCTTGAGTTTCGTTTCCGCAATCAAAGCCGCATCACGCAGTATGTCAGCACCGAGATTGGAGGCTACGCCTTTGAGACTGTGCGCTTTGCGCATGGCACTGTCTGGGTCCACATTAATCAGAGAACGCATCGCCTCGACATCATCGTAATGATCCTGAACAAACACTTGCAGTAGCAGGTTCACCGACTCCTGATCCCCGCTGAGGGAATCGAGCATGTGTTCAAAACGAATTTGTTGCTGTGGTTCAGACGAAACTGCGCCGTCTTTTTTCTCCATAGGCAAGTCAGAGAGTTGCTCCGGTTCTTCCGATTTGCCTGCCAGAGGAGGCCCTGCCATGGTTTCATTGTCCAATCGCGAAACCACAGCGAGAATCGCAGCGACAAACACAAAGCCGATCAGGACCAAAAACATCAGGTGTAATGACAGCAAGCGATGATGTTGATTTTCCAGGGTGAGAATTTCTGCATGAATCGGATGGTTAAGCAGTTGATCGACCACGTGGCTGCCTTTGGCGTAATCGCCGAGAATGGTGGCCGCCTGAGCGAGGGTTTGTTGCAGCTCTTTCTGTTGTGACCCCGGAAGCTGGTAAGAGAGTGCCAACAAACGATCCAGATCCCGGTATGCTTCCGAATGGCTGTCGATACTGACAAACATGGCATCAAAAACATAGGCACTCAAACGATAATACGCACCGCTCAATTGAGGGACCTCAGCGTACTTCACTCGCAATGCTTTCAATGTATCGGCTAACGCCAGTAACTCCGTTTCGCTGCTGATAAAAGAGCGCCCCAGATCCAGAAAGCGCTGCGTCAAATAGATCAACTGGCTGACGTCAGGGGCAAACATCCCACTGCTCTCCTGCGCTTCCAGATTTAACTTGAGTGAGTACAACAACTGAACTTTGAGTTCCAGCTCACTCAGACCGCGGGCGCGATAGGACGTATCGTAATACAGAGAACGGGTGATGGATTCAACACTGTGACTGAGCTCTTCAATGGAAGTCATGGTTCTGACCAGCGTACGATCGTTAAACAGCACCAGCGAGCTGAGCGCTAACCACAAGATAGCCAATAACCAAATCAGCCGACGCTGACGTATTCTTCCTTCCATGACACCGCTCAAAATGCTCCGTACGTCATTCCAGTATAAACAGCAGGCAGCCAGTCACGCATAACCGTGACCTCAATTCTGTGAAGCGCTAGGTAATTTATTCCGGCCAAAACAAAACAGAGAGCCGCCGGGGCTCTCTGTGGAAAGATTATTTTCGTGTGAGCTGATCACGCAGGTTAGGCGGTGTGCCTTTGATGGTCAGCGTATCGGTTTCTGGATCATAAAAGACGCGCTCTCCCAGCAACAAGCTGTCAAAACTGACATTCAGACCGCCACCTGCACCAACATATTTCGTCAGTTTCCGCACCGTGGAGCGATCAGCCGGGAAACTCTCTTCCAGTTCATAACCATGTTCTTGGGTGTAATCGAGGAAACTGGTGCCGTCCTGGCTCGGGGGCAGCTCACCGGAGAGCTCTTGCAACTGCACTTCGTCACCTGCTTTGATCTGCTCATTACAGTAGTCGTACACCTGTTTTTTGTAGCTGACGGCTTCGTCTTTCTCCAGCTTAGAATCTGAGACAAAATCTTCCACTGCCTGCATCAGTACCAGGTTTTGCTGTTTGGTATCGAGACCAACATCGGCCTGTAAAAAATCGAGGAAGAAGTCAGCAACTTTGCGCCCTACCCGGCCTTTGATGTACGTCAGATAGCGATTGGAATCGGAGTCGGCTTCATAGGTCGACAAATCAATGCGCGCCGCAATGTCCATTTTGCTCAGATCCAAGTAATCCGTGGCGCTGATTTCCAGCCCTTCCGTCACTTTCAGGCTCTGATTGGATGGCAAAATCGCAATAAACAGGTAGTCAGTCGCCAGACTCTGATATTCCGCTAACACCAAAATGCCTTCATCGGCAAACGGGTATTTAGCCAGTTCATTTTTCAGTCGGTTGGCGCTGATTTGTGAGAAGTCATAGAAATTTCTGTCACCACGACGAAGTTCTTGCAACCATGACTGGAACTCGCTGTCAGACTGGAAAGAACCGAAGCCTTTACCGCCTTTTGAGTTAAAAACCCGATGCAGTTCAGCCACTAAGTTTTCGCTGGACGCATCATTGGCAAGCGCATCTGCACGGAAGTTCACTTCCAGCTCGTCCTGATCGTTTTTTCTGAGCTGGTGTAAGATTACGTTGGAAAGGTGAAGACTCATAAGAATTTATCGTCGTTCTAGGTTTCAGTTGTACGGCATTGTAGGTTATCATAAGCCGCTTTTACTATCATCATTAGAGTCTTTATGCCGATTACATCTAAATACAGCGACGAACAAGTTGAAAAAATCCTGACCGAAGTGGCTGCAGTGCTGGACAAACACAATGCCTCAGCGGAACTTTCTCTGATGATTGTGGGAAATATCGCTACCAATGTCTTAAATCAAAGTGTTGCCCCTTCACAACGCAAGGCGATTGCTGAAAAATTTGCTCAAGCGCTGGTTTCCTCTGTCGAAACTGGCTCTCACTAAACCGAAACCGGATAAAAGAACAATTCATGGTAGATAACGGAAATTCATACGGTGAACGGGTCTCTCGATTAGTTGGCTGGGGGCATTGGTTTGCCTTTTTCAACATCATCGCGGCAATGCTGATCGGTACCCGCTACATTACTCAGTCACCATGGCCGGAAACCCTGCTGGGGCAGTTTTATCTGGCTATCTCCTGGGTGGGTCACTTTGGTTTCCTCGTTTTTGCGCTCTACCTGTTGGTTCTTTTTCCGCTGACCTTTCTGGTCCCGGCGCGCAAACTCTTCCGTTTGTTGTCGGTCTGTTTCGCCACTGTCGGCCTGACACTGCTGCTGATTGATACACAGGCGTATCAAACCATCAGCCTGCACTTAAACCCTGTTGTATGGGAAGTGCTGTTCAGTGACGACACCAGTTCAGTCAGTGCTGATTTGCAGCACCTATTTGTGGTGATGCCACTGATATTTCTGCTGGAACTCGGCCTGTCCGAGTGGGTGTGGCGCAAGCAGCGTAAGTTGTCACACAAACGCGTTGGCCGCCCTCTGGCGGCAGTATTCTTTGTCTCGTTTATCGGCAGTCATTTGATTTACGTTTGGGCGGATGCCTATTTCTACAATCCGGTGACTTCGCAACGCGCCAATTTCCCGCTCTCATACCCGATGACGGCTAAGTCGTTTATGGAGAAACATGGTCTGTTGGACCGTGAAGAGTACTTGAAACGTCAGGCGGAAAATGAAGGCAAGACCGCGCTGGTAAATTACCCTCTGGAGCCGATCGAATTTAACCGCCGTGCCAATCATCTCAACGTTTTGGTGGTGAGTGTCAATAATTTGCGCTCGGATGCTCTCAACGCTCAGGACATGCCGAACACTTACCAGTTTGCGCAGCAGAACTTGAACTTCAGCAACCATTTCAGTTCGAGCAATGACATGTTCGGTGTGTTTGGCCTGTTCTATGGTTTGCCAAGCAGTTATGCTGGCAGCATCAAATCTCAGGCAACCCTGCCCATTCTGATCACCACCCTTAAAGATCAGGGCTATGATTTCGGTCTGTTCAGCGGCGATAACTTCGACGATGACCTTTATGGCGAATCGGTTTTCCGCGGGCTGGACTTTACAGGCATTACCTTTAATGACAGTTCCACCCCAGACACTCAGGCCATTGAGCGCTGGGCGACCTGGGCTTCTGCGGCGAAAAAACCCTGGTTCAGTTTCCTGGAACTGACCACTGTTGACAGCTTCAAGATGAACAGTGACAGCAAAGGCGACGCGACCGCCCGTCTCAAAGCGGGCTACCAGCAATCGGTGCAAACCGCTGACACTGAGCTGGGTCAGTTGTTCGATAAAATTCAGTCGCTGACTCTGAGCGATAACACCGTGGTGATTGTGACATCCAATCACGGCACGGAGTTTAATGAAACTAAGACCAACAGTTGGGGCTCAAACACCAATTACAGTCGTTATCAGTTACAGGTACCAATGATCATTCACTGGCCGGGTAAACTGGCGGCCGAATACAGCCACCGCACCAGTCATCTGGATTTATCGGTCACGCTGTTGCAAGACCTGCTTGGCGTTTCGTCCAATCCGAACGATTTCAGCAGCGGACGCAGCTTGTTTGACGAGCGCAAACGCAAATGGATTCTGGCTGGCGACACCCGTGAGCTGGCATTAATTACACCAGAAAGCACGACGGTGATTGATAAGTTTGGTAACTTCAAAGTCTACGATGAAAACTATAAACGTGAAAAAGACGAGAACCCTGCATTGACCGTCCTGATGCAAGGTTTAACCGAATTGCAGCGTTTTTACGCTAAAGACAATTAAATCAAGCTGTTAGTTTAAGAATCGTATTGACGTTGAACGAGAAAGCGATTAAATTAATCCCATCGGACTGTAGCGCAGCTTGGTAGCGCACCGTCATGGGGTGTCGGGGGTCGGAGGTTCAAATCCTCTCAGTCCGACCATACACCTAAAAAAAGAGAGCTTCGGCTCTCTTTTTTTCGTTCATCAGATGATGAAAAGTAAAATCGCTGAACAAACCGGTGGTGAGTGCTTACGCATCAAATGCCAAGTCAAAACCCACTTCACCAGAAGGAATATTGTCATTGTTGCCACGCAGTGACTGAATCATGAAATATTCTGCCGGGATACCTTTGACCGTAAGGTGAGGATGAGCAAGAAAACCAAACCGGCGATAATAGTTGGGTTCACCAATCAAAACCACGCCATCGACTCCCTGCTCTTTCAAGCATCCAAGGCCAGCACGAATCAGAGCACTTCCAATGCCCAACCCTTGCGAGTCTGGTGCTACGGACACAGGCGCTAATGCAAGCCAGTTACACGGCTGCCCATCGATCGTAATAGGTGAAAACGCGATATGGCCTATGAGCTCATCATCCGCTTCGGCAACCAGAGACAATACCAGAGCACCTTTATCACGGAGTCTCTTGATACTTAAATGTTCACTGGGCTCAGCCCCAGGAGCATGATGAGGGTGATCTTTAAACGCTGCATATGTCAGCGCGCCAATGGTTTCGTGGTCTTTCTTTTCTTCTGTTCTGATTTGCATTTTAGCTCCTACGTCGGGCGACAAAAAAGTGATAACCATATTGACCTAAATAGTTATGGTGTATGGATAACTCACGTTGGATATCTGAGAGGGCATTGGACGTAAACGGATGCTGTGACACTTTGTCAATTCGGGTTTGCAGAGGCCCGATATAGTTGTCCCAAGCATGCGAACTCAAACCAAAGTGAGTGATCATCTGAAACCCTGCCCGTTCGAATAATTGCACTCGGCTTTGAACTGTTTGCATATCAGGATAATGCTGGCTCCAGTAATCACGCACTTCTGCATCTGGGGAGTTAATACGCCAAACCAGATCGCTGATCACAAGATAGCCTTGCTCTTTCAGAACGGGCTGCCAATGACGCAATGCCTTTTCTATCCCCATAATGTAAGCACTCCCCTCTGACCAGATGACGTCAAATTGAACGTCAGAAAACGGCAAGTCGGTCATACTGGCGCAAACGCTCTGCACCGAATGCAATCCATCAGAGTGACGTAATCGCTCTTTGAGACAACTCAGGTTGTAATCATCGTTATCCAATGCCGTCACCTTAAACGGAGACTGCGTAGCCAGGAGTTCAGTCGTGATACCTTTCCCACATCCAATTTCCAGTACCGAACCGGATACAATTTTGATCGCGGCAAGTGCTTTTAACGAGTCTGACTGACTGCCAGGCCCTAACCGCTCCAGGCCTTCAAACAAATATTCAAAATCTGCCATATATTGATCGTGCATGTTCATATCCTGTGATAACCACTTCAGCCTCAACGCCTGTTTCTCACTCAGGCCTTGCTTGATCAGCCAATCAAGATGTGCGGCAGGCGCCTGCCTCTCTATCGACTGATGCCAAGGACGCATAGACCCCATTCCAAGCAGAGACGCCAGTAATTCCTTGGCTTTCTGCTTTTGCTCAATCTCTTCACCCAGCACGGTAAGCCGATTCAAGAGCAGTTCCCTATCAATTTGAGCATCAAGACACGCCTGACACTCTTTGAGCGTCAACCCAGCTGCCTGCAACTGCAACAACAGCTTCAATCGTTGCGCGTCTTGCTCGGAATAACGGCGATACCCATTGAGCTGCCGACGGCTAGTAATGAGTCCAAGTTTCTCGTAATAAAGGAGAGTGGAGCGACTTAAGCCCACTTGTTGAGCCAGTTCAGAAATACGGTACATCAGTGTCTCCTCAGATATCGGGGGATACTGTAAAGTGTGAAGTATTAGACAGGTCAAGGCCAGTTAGGCGAAAAAACAAATATTATCGCCGGTACTTTACCGCGAAGAGATAATTCATCTTCCGCATCGTTTTTTACGTTTTATCAACGAAAGGCGTATTGCGTCATCATTGTCTTTGAAAAGACACTCATTAATACCGCGCACTCTGACAGCTTATATGACGCTAACACTCAGATGTGCGGTTATTTTTCCTTTAAAAATGGGCGTTATCTTCTAATTTCAAAACTAACCGCACATAAAACCAGCAAACAGACAACTTGGGGGTTTACAAGGCTGGGAATGCCCTTTATTATTCGCCTCAACAACGGAGAGATGGCTGAGTGGTTGAAAGCACCGGTCTTGAAAACCGGCATACGTTAATAGCGTATCTAGGGTTCAAATCCCTATCTCTCCGCCACATTTAAACCCCAATCGCAAGACTGGGGTTTCTTCGTTTATCGCCCGCATTTTTTCTCTCGTCAGGAGATGGCTCTTAAATGTTAGGGGATGATTGAAACAGTCAGAGGTGATTGGTGGTCTCGTCATTGCCCTGGATGTAACTGCCCAGATGCACGCCAAAACGGCGCTGTTGTACCAGGTCGACCAACTGATGGATGTCTGCCGGGTAAGTCCGAATGTCACTGAGCCGTTCAATACCGACCCACTCGATCCCCTGAATAAATTCCTCATCGTTGAGCCCATTAAGATTATCGGTATGCGGCGTACCGGAATAGGCCGGGATGTGATAAAAAAACTCCGCGTTGTATCGACCTGCCGTGGTTTCGAGGAACTCTCGCACACAGATCAGTTCACCGATCTCAACCTCGATGCCCGCTTCTTCCACAAACTCTCGGCGCAGACATCCCTTGGTGCTGACGTCTCCCTCTTCAAAGCCACCACCCGGTGGAATCCAGTACTCACCACTGAAATCTTTCACTTTAACCAACAGAACCGCGTTATTTTCGACCAGAATACCCGCGGCACGAATGCGATGTTGCATGTGCTCTCCTTATTCAGCGCTTGAGAACGCCGCTTCAATTAACTGCATGTGTACCGGCACCAGATCAGCGTGGCAACTTCGATAACCTCCACCCACAACACACGCCATAGGGATCCCTTTCGTTCGCGCCAGCGCAAACATGAACGCATCACGCTGGGCAATGGCTTGCGTCGAGACCTGAAAATAGCCCAGTTCATCGTCCTGGTGAATATCAACACCGGCATCATAAATGATCAGATCCGGTTGATGCAGGTTAACGGCCATCGGCACCACAGAAGTAAAGTGACTGAGAAACGCCTCACACCCGGTTTCGCGGCTCAACGCAATGTCGATGTCCGAATCCGGCTTCCTCGCAGGAAAGTTTTTGTCGCAATGGAACGATAAGGTCACAATATCATCACGCTCAGCACACAACGTCGCGGTGCCATCGCCATGATGTACGTCACTGTCGATGATCAGGACTTTGTCAATCCCCTCCAGTTGCAGCGCCTGATGCGCAGCCAAGGCAAGATCGTTAAACAAACAAAACCCACTGCCAAAATCCCGGTGAGCATGATGATAGCCACCGCTTAAGTGAATGGCGATACCGTGCTCCACAGCCAGCCTGGCTGTCAAGCAAGTGCCTCCTGCTGATGTCAGAGTCCGGGTCATAAGCGACGGGCTCCATGGAAAACCTATTCGGCGCATTTTGGCCGCTGGCAATGTGCCCTGCGCTAAGGCGTCCACATATTCTTCGGCGTGCAGTGCTTTGATCTCCGCCAGAGTCAGCGGCTGCGGCGTGGCAAATTGAAACACATCCTGCCAGGACGACTGTTGTGCACAGCGCTCAGCAATGGCCTGATACAACAAGCGGTACTTATTGATCGGATAACGGTGCTCTGGCGGTAACGGCAGGTCGGAATAAATCGAGTGGTAGACAAGTGGGATCATATACGTGACCAGTTAACAGCGATGCTGCCGATGCTAACAGATTGTCCCGAACGCGTAAAAGCGCCTACCGTAAAGGAAGTAAAGGAGAGCAAGCGCTCTCCTTTGTCGCTGAGCTCAGACTCACTGACTGAAGCTGCGAACCAGTTCGGCCAGCGTAGTCAGACGCTGTTCGCTGTTCTGTACATACGGATTACTGGTGTCCCAGGCATAACCAGCCAGAATGGAACAAATCATCTGTTTAATGCGTGGATTAGGGTCCTGATAAAAAATGACATCCTGTAGCGACCCTGTGTACCAGCCCTCAACATACGTACGGAACGTGTTCACGCCCACCATCAGTGGCTGCGCGTACTCGGCTTGCCAGTCGATAGCCTCCCCCCGAAGTTGACGCACAACGCATGCCGCCGCCAGTTGCGCCGACTTCATCGCAATGGTGACGCCGGAAGAAAACACCGGATCAAGAAACTCGCCAGCATTCCCCAAAAGGGCGTAATGCTCGGTCGCCAAGTGCTTAACGTTCGCCGAGTAACCTCCCAGCTCGCTGGCCGGGTTCGGATACTCCGCACGTTGCAACAGCGCCGCCAGTCCCGGCTCTTCATTGGCTAACTGTTTGATTGCTTCTAGCTTATCTTGAGGGTAGCGCTCAAAAAAGTCCGGCTCACCAACAACACCAAACGAGCAGTTCCCGTTGGAGAAAGGGATCAGCCAGTACCACACCTCGGGATGTTGCGGGTGCACCGAGATCAGAATCTTATTGCTATCGTAAACCGGGTCTTGTGGGTCAATGTTGTCTACCAAATGAGTGAACAAGGCTTTACGCGGAGGCAGACACGAAGGCTGTTCCAAATCGAGTAGCTTGGGCAGTACCCGGCCAAAACCGCTGGCATCCAGCACATAATCCGCCTCAATTTGATACGCGTTGCCGTCTGCATCCATCACTGTCAGCAGCGACTTAGCTCCGTTCGTCGCGAAGCTTGTCAGCTCATGCTGATAACGGATCGCCACACCTTGTTGTTCAGCGGTGTCCGCCAGCACTTTATCGAAACTGGCACGCTGTACCTGAAAGGTGGTACCTGGGCCGGGCGTGAACTTGTCGGTAAAATCAAACTGGGTGTAAACCCCATTACGACGAAACGCAGCACCATCTTTGTATTGGAAGCCATGTCGCTCCACCGCCTCCAACATCCCCGCCTGTTCGACGACTTCCATACACGCCGGCAGCAGGCTCTCACCAATCGAAAAGCGAGGAAACTGCGCCTTTTCTAGCACGATAACCTGAATGTTTTGTGCGTGCAGCAGAGCCGCGACGGTCGAACCGGATGGCCCGGCGCCAATCACGACCACCTGTGTTGTTTCTTGTTTCATGTTTTATTCTGTGATTGCTTTGAGTTTCAGGAGCGTGTGCCCCAGTCCGATATTGTCTTTGCGCTCGGTGACCTGCAAACCAGCTTCTGCAACCATTTCGAGGAAGTCATCACTGCGGTAGAAACGGCTGTTGCCGTTGGCTAAACAGGTAAAGTATAAAGAGGTCGCGTTGAGACTGTAAGAGGCGGCATCGTATTTCTGCGCGTCCCAGAATAGCTCCAGAACATAAATACTCGACCCGGGGGTCAATTGTGCCCGAACCCGCTTGAGAATATTGAGAATTTCCATCGGTGAAAAACAGTCTAGAAACTGGCTCATCCACCAGATATCCGCATAGGTTGGCAACGTCTGGTGTTTGTCCAGCATATTGGCCGCAAACGGCTGAATTCGGTCAGCAAATCCCTGCTGATCAGCATTGGCCATCGCCAACTCTAATTGTTGCGGCAGATCGACGATTGTCACCTTAACATCTGCATTGTATTCACAACACTGAATCGCCCACTTACCGGTATTGCCACCGATATCAACGATATGGCGCGGCGATGTGGCAAACACTTCCTCAAGCAGCACAGGAAACGAACGATCTGAGTAGAAGTGGTCAAACTTAAACCAGCTTTGTTTCGCCTGCTCAGGCAACCGGGACAGACCCTGATAGATGGTCTCCCAGTCTCCCAGCTCTTTCAGTCCTGCTGGCTTGCCTTGCAAAATGGCGTCACTCAAATGCATCATCGCGGCGTAGCAAACGTCTGCGGTAAAATCCAAATTGGCTTCTGTCATTTTGTCGTGCAAAAGGTAGAAGCCCAGATTGGCCAGACAATAGTTAGGCTTTTCCCACAACACAATGTGAGCACTGACGGCCATATCCAGTAAAACTTTGACACCGTACTCAGACACCCCACTCCGCTCGGCCAGTTGCGGGGCATCCAATCCTGCCGCGCCGGCTTTATCCAATTCCGCCAGAATCCCCAAATCCCGCAGAGTGCGGGCGGTATGGAACACAATCGGCGCAAAAGATAGCTTCTGCGCTTCCGTTTTCGCTTCAAGCGCGTTGTACGGATCACTATTTTGTTTTAACACGGAAAAACCTAACTAGAATCAAGAAGATCACTGCTGTTCGGCAGCGGCTTTGGCCAACTCTCGCTGGATATCAACGTTCAGATTGTTGATCCAGCGATTATAATTACGGTGAATATGACCATCCTCGGCTTTCAGGTTGACCGAGCTGACATAAAGGATGGAGTAGTATTTTTCGCTGTAAGGAATACGCACTTCCGCAGCGTGACTGCGCACCTGAATGGTGGCATTTAATTCGCCGGGATTGACTTCAGCAACTATCCAACCGCGATCTGACGCTGCTTCAATAATTGCGTTTTTCACCTGATTACTTTGAAGATTATAAGCAACTGGAGTATTCTCCACATTCATTACTGGCTGAACTCGTCCGCAACCAACCAGAATGAATGCCAGTATTAATGAACCTAGTAACTTAAATGATGACATGCCTTTTTCCTTCTGAAATCTGTCATTAGTGAGCAGCCATAGTATTTAGCCGTAAAAAAAACAATTCAATATCTTATGTCAAATCCTCAACAGAAATTGTCATTAAATATCAATGCTTGGATGGCAAATTCCTCTGGCCTGAGCACGCCTCAGGATTGGCAGGCGTGGGCAGATAAGCAAATCTGGCCGGAAAACGGCGACATTGATGCCTCAGCCATTCCGGCCATGATGCGTCGCCGAATGAGCACGTTAAGCAAACTGGCGGTTCAGACCGCAGTCTCGCTGCTGCAACGTAACGATATTGATTACATCGTTTTTTCCAGTCGTCACGGCGAATTGCACCGCAGCATCAAGTTGGTCTCAGACATTCTGGCTGGCGAGGAAGCCTCCCCGATGGCGTTTTCTCAATCGGTGCACAATACTGCCGCCGGGTTGGCGACCATCGCAACGAAACAGCCCATCCCTCTGACCTCCATTGCCGCGGGTGACAATACTTTTCAGAGCGCCTTGCTTGATGCTTGGCTGTACCTGGCCGAGAATCCGCATCACAAAGTGCTGTTGGTCGATTTTGATGAACCGCTGCCTCCGCACTACCAGACGTTTGAAACCATGGATTACCTCGGCTTCAGTCTGGGGCTCATTTTGTCTGCTGGTGAGCAGTTTTCGATGACGGCTTATCCGGCAGAAAATGACACGGCTATACTGCCCCAGGGGCTGAGCTTTCTGCGCCAGTTTCTCACCGGCCAAACGCAATGGATCATTCAGGCTCCGCGACAAAACTGGGTGTGGCAACGACAATGAATCGATTAGATCAATACTGGCGTGTATTTGCGACCGGGTTTTGTTTTACTATTTTTGGCTTGGGCGGCCTGGTACTGAGC
>NZ_WXWP01000055.1:0-14090 GCF_009904765.1 Vibrio sp. V39_P1S14PM300 | reverse complement strand
AGCATGGAGTACTCACACATCTGGGAACCTGAAACTATTTGGTTTTATTTCTCTGGGGTCATTTGATGCGGGGGCTTCTGGTAGCAGCTATGAGCAGGGGGCAACCAACAATGAGTTTACACTGACGTTCAGCCCGTCTCAGGAAATTTTGACCGTACCTGAATTCCAGCACCAAGGCTTCGTTATCGCAGGAGCGGTAACTAACCCTGGTTCGAAATAGTCGCAGTGTCTTGACTATCGAACTGCCACTTAGACGTTAAGGCTGGAGGAGATATTCTCCAGCCTGTTTTCCGTTTTTGTTAATAGTAAGTACACGACAGATATTGAGCAAAGGTATCGTTTAATACCTCCAGATTGGTGGGTGAGAACAAGGAGAAATCCAATGTTTACTCGCGGTTTAACCCTTTGGTGTATTTTAGGATGGCTGATTACGTTCAGCGCCTATACGCAAGTGCCGTGTGAGGTTGAATCTGCGGGGTACGACCATGCTTGCATGCAAGGTGTGCAGCCAATCAAGCGTGAAGTGGGAACGAACACGGCACTGAGGAGCGACACGGATTACGAGGCTCTGGGTGGATACTATCAATATGTAACCCAAGAGTTTCGCAAAGTGTTGCCTCCGAGTCTGGATGATGATGTGGCGGTGGTACTGGATCCTGAATATGCTCGTTTCCCATATTGGTATGTGAACGAAAACCTGATTTTTAATCAATACACTTATGAATATGTTAGCTCGCGAGTGTTGCCTGGGCCTGTTTTGGGTACGGTAGAGTTATCAGAGGGTAATGGCTTTACCAATGCCTACATTCAAGTCCTGTCCGGAACGACCTACCATTTAAGTATCTGGCAACAAACGCTCTTGTCTCAACAACAGAAATCACTGGAACAACTCAGCAATAACATTGTGCAAACATATGAGCAAATTTACGGTGTGATCACTGACGCTCAGATCGAAAGTGCAAACACAGCCCTCACCGAGTTTCAGGTTGGGATATCCACCAAGTTGGATTTTGTGTTCACCTATGTCATTGGCTACCTTTGGAGTGCACGTGATCAACAGAACCTGGCACCTCTCAGTTTTACCCAGTTGGTTAACTTGCCAAACCTAATCAGGTATCTGCCCGAGATGCCCTCAGACGGAGCGATACTACTGCCTACAATAACGCTGTATTTTCATCTGTATTCCCGGGTCAAAGCGGTAAACGATACGTTGCAAGTCAACACTAATGCGCTAGAACAAACACTGAACAATGCGCAGCACCCTACACATGCCAACGGTGGGGTTGAAGTGTTCGATCCGGTGAACGGAAAAGTCTCGCCAAACCTGTTGCCAGGGTATGCGATAGGTTTGTCATTGGCAGAAATTCAAAACGCACTCAGTGATAAAAGCCGGGTGATCAGCCTGAGCTTTACTGTCAGTTCGGACTCAAAACGTCAACAGACGACAGAAGCGGGGGCTTATCCGATGCAGGGTAAAGTTATGTTCTCGAACGACCAAGGTCAGGCAGTTAACCTGGGGGAGATTGCATCGGACGGAAAAGTCACGATTGATGTCGTATACCAGGGGTATATTTACGTGCCGATATTCAGAGCAGATTTCAGTTCCAGTTCGGCAAGTGGCTGGTTTTATAGCAACCCTATCTGGCAAGCCAGCCAAAACTGTGGACGAGCGGTTACAGGCTATCATTTCGTTGTCCCACCGCCTTTTAATTTCAGTGAACTTGCTCAAGGGGGCGACTTCGGTACGTTAAGCGGGGTATTGATTGCAAACTCGCCGCAAGTGACGATATCGATCCAGCCTTCATCGACAGCGCAAGGAGAGATCAAGTCGATGGCTGACAGTTTGGGAGTGGGGAGTATACGGATTGAAGGTGTACCTTTGGTCGGACGCCTCAATCAGCGTTTTCACCACGTCAGTGTGACGTTGCCCAAAGAGAAGTCATCGGGTGAGCCGGTATATTTTGTCGTCACCGATTCACAAGATGACGATGACGAGAAGTCAAAACCGGTCACGGTGCCAGCGGAGATGCAGATGGCGGACGTATTACTGGCCTCCGTACTGTATCCGGGAAGCCAGGAAGATACAGTATCCGCAAAATGCGAGAATGAAAAAGGAACGAGCCTGGCGCAAGGTTATTCACTCTGAAGCTGCAGATAGTGGACGCACAAATCTTGAAACGCTTTCGCTTGTGGTGAGATTGTGCGGTCATTCAAAGTGAAAATGCCAATCTGCCTTTTTAAGGGCGGATCGATAAGCGGGATCCATACGAGGCGAGTTTCGTTGGTCGGAAACGCCAGTTTCGGCAGTGTGGTGATACCTATCCCTAATTCCAGAACAGAGAATAATGAGGTGATATTTTCGACGGAGTAGAGCGCTTGCGCACTCAAGGCTCGAGCCGGTGTTGGATCAAGTAAAGTGCATGTTCCATTTCTAATAAAAGGTTGTTTTAACAGAGTCTGCCACTCAATACCTTCTGGATGATTGGCGATAGGGTTGTCTTTTAAACAAACAACGCCAATCGGATCGGACAGCAGCGGTGTAAACTCGATAGTCCTGTCATCCAGGTGAGATGGATTACCGAGTGCTAAGTCGACCTCTCCGGACAACAGACGGGCTTCAACCCCTGATGCGTTGTCGTCAATCAAGCTCACTTCAACATTTGGAAACTGTTCACAGAACGCGCCTAAAACACTAGGAATAAGCTTGGCAGCTACGGAAGGTACGCTAGCGATACGGACCCGGCCTTGCTGACCAGCGGCTGCGGCCTTCAAATCGTTATCCAGTGCATTGTAGATGTTCAGAAACTGAATGATCTTAGGCAAACAGATTTCACCGAAGGGTGTCAGCTTGGATTTATTGCCCGGCTCAAATAGAGTTTGCCCGAGGAGTTTTTCCAGTTCTTTGATGGATGTTGATAACGCCGCCTGGGAACGGTTTGCTCGATGGGATGCGGCGCGAAAGCCGCCTTCTTCGACCACCATCACAAAATGCTTTAATTGTTGAAGTTTGATACTCACGATAAAAACCTTAGTAATCCCTTTATTTATCTTGTTGTTAATAGTGGTGATAGATTTTTCTTATCAAATGTAAGAAATTTACCGTTCGATTTATCACGTGTCAATGTGCAGCATTTAACCATCTTGAAACATAGTTTTTACAAAGGTTGAAAGGCACGTAATGACTTCTACCCACAAATACTCAGTTAAGACAGCGCTGTTTGCGTCTAAAGCGCCATTGGAATGGGCCATTGTTAACAATGGCACCTTATATACTGCCCAAATCCCAATTAATGAGTCAGGTGCTGTCGTGGAAGGCGGTATCGAAGCCCAAACTCGTCAAACCTTCAATAATTTGGTTCACACACTGGAATGTGCAGGGGAATCGCTCGACTCTGTCCTGCAAGTACTGATTTATGTGACCGATCGTGAGTATCTGAAAACCGTTAACCATATCTACGCCGAATACTTTGAAGCACCTTACCCAAATCGTGCTGCCATGGTCGTAGCGGGGTTGGCACGCGAAGAAATGCTGGTGGAGTTTGTGGTGTACGCCTCAGCAAGCCAACCAGAGTAGAGAACAATAATCAGAGCCTCATGTTTAGGCTTTACCAGTGAGATTAGTGGGTTGGTGGAAAGCCACCGAACGTCAGGAAGAATAAGGACAGAGCAATGACTTTTATCAATAATGTTCAAGCAGACAGATCTCTTTACATTGCAGGTGAATGGCAAGCTGGTGTCAATGCCATTGCCAATATTAACCCTTCAGACATCAGTGAAAACTTAGGTGACTTTGCTCAGGCGAGTGAAGGACAAGTTGAACTAGCCATTCAAGCAGCGAAAGTCGCGCAACCAGAGTGGGAAAAAACGCCGATTGAACGCAAACAAGCGGTTCTGCAGGCGATTGGGGATGAGCTCATAGCACGTTGTGATGAGCTTGGTACGCTGCTTTCGCGTGAAGAAGGTAAACCTTTTGCTGAAGGCCGCGGTGAGATCTATCGCGCGGGTCAGTTCTTCCAGTATTTTGCGGCGGAAGTGCTGCGTCAAATTGGTGATAACGCAGCTTCTGTCCGTCCAGGCGTCTCCGTTGAGGTGACTCGTGAAGCCGTTGGCGTTATCGCCATTATCTCTCCCTGGAACTTCCCAACCGCGACTGCTGCTTGGAAAATCGCGCCAGCGCTTGCTTTTGGCAATAGCGTAGTATGGAAGCCCGCCAATCTGACTCCGGCAAGTGCGGTTGCGCTGACGGAGATTATCCATCGTCAAGGCTTGCCTGCAGGCACATTCAACCTTGTCTTGGGCAGCGGTTCGCAAGTGGGCAACACGCTTATCAACTCGAAAGATATACATGGCGTGAGCTTTACCGGTTCTGTCGATACCGGACGTAAAGTCGCTGCCGCGACTGCACCGAATTTTGTACGTTGTCAGTTAGAAATGGGCAGTAAGAACGCGCTGGTGGTTGCCGATGATGCAGACATCCGGATCGCTGTCGAAGCGACCATTGCAGGCTCTTTTTCTGGTGCTGGTCAGAAGTGTACTGCGTCTTCGCGTTTGATCGTTATGGACGGCGTTCACGATGCTTACGTTGAAGCGCTGATCAAACGTATGAGCGAACTAAAAGTCGGTCATGCGCTAGAAGAAGGCATTTTTATGGGGCCAGTGGTTGATGGTAACCAACTGAATGCCAACTTCGAATGGATTGAGAAAGCTAGGCAAAGTGGCGCTGAGTTGGCATTTGGTGGAGAGCGTCTGCATCTGCAACACGAAGGCTTCTACATGTCACCGACGCTTTTCCTTAATACACAAAACCACTGGGAAGTGAACCAAGAAGAAGTGTTTGCACCAATGGCGAGTGTGATTCGAGTGTCTGATTTGGAGGAGGCGATTGCCGTGGCGAACGATACTCGCTTTGGTTTGACGGGCGGCATTATTACTCAAAGTCTCCGCAACAGTGCCATCTTCAAGCAACAAATACAGACAGGTTGTGTCATGGTCAATCTGCCTACTGCGGGCACGGATTATCACGTGCCGTTTGGTGGTCGCAAAGAATCAAGCTTTGGTCCACGTGAACAAGGTCAGTATGCGAAAGAGTTCTACACCGTGGTGAAAACCGCTTATCAACGTCCTTACTGAGTAATTGAAATAGGGTAGCTGAGTATTTGTCTACCCACCTTAAAGGCTCATCAACGTTTAAGGAGTGGTTATGTACCAACAACGGATTGTGATTGACGGATTGCAGTACTGCAATTGGGATCGAGAATACTTTCAAACGCTGAAGGCAAGCGGCATTACAGCTGTGCATGCCACGATTGTCTATCACGAAAATGCACGAGACACCCTCACTCGCTTTGCTGAATGGAATCTGCGCTTCGAGCAAAACGCAGACTTGATTATGCCAATTCACTCGATGGCAGATGTAGAGAAAGCAAAAGCAGAAGGCAAAGTCGGTGTCTTCTTTGGTGCGCAGAACTGTTCTCCCATTGACGATGAAATTGGCTTAATTGAGGTCATGCGCCGTCAGGGCTTGCTGATTATGCAATTGACGTACAACAACCAAAGTTTGTTGGCGACAGGGTGTTACGAGCAGAACGACTCTGGCGTAACACGATTTGGAAAGCAAGTCATCGAAGAGATGAATCGTGTTGGTATGATCATCGATATGTCACACAGCGCAGAGCGATCAACGTTGGAAGCAATTGACTTTTCGTCTCGTCCAATTTGCATCAGTCACGCTAACCCAACTTTTGCTCATGATGCACTGCGCAACAAATCCAACACTGTCATTAAGGCTCTGACCGAGCGCGGTGGATTGATCGGCTTTAGCTTGTACCCATTCCATTTGCCGAATGGTAGCCAATGTACGCTAGAAGATTTCTGCCAGATGGTTGCAAAGACCGCAGACCTGTTTGGGGTAGAACACCTGGGTATTGGTAGTGATCTTTGTTTAAACCAACCACAACAAGTGCTTGAGTGGATGCGTAATGGCCGTTGGTCAAAAGCAATGGACTACGGCGAAGGGGACGCAAGCAATGCGGGTTGGCCTGATGCGCTGCCTTGGTTTAGCGGTAGCAAAGGAATGGAAAATATTTACAACGGCTTAAAGTGCCATGGATTCAGTGAATCCGAGGCAGGAAAAATCCTGGGTGAAAACTGGTTTAACTTTTTGAACGAAGGGCTAGACGCTAACTAGGTTGTGTAACCCAAGTAAACATGGAGTAGCCCGCTCAAAAAATAATAACAAGGCGGGTGTTAACGTCACTTTTTGCAGCCGTTATGGCCGCTGCAATTAACCTCTGGAGTCAGAGTATGTCTGATTTAACCAATAGCATGAAAGCTTCTGCGATGAGTGTGTCATCGCAGAAGCACCCAGCGCAACATTGCGACACATCAGGAACAGTAAATTCACCAGATAAGTTAGGGTTGAGCAATCCTGCGCTATGGTACAGCGGCGGCTTTATTGCTCTGTTTGTTGCCATCGCACTCTATGATGGTGAACTGCTTTCAACCCTCGTTAATGCGGGTTTTGCATGGTCGGTGAAAGTCTTCGGTCCGTATTGGCAAATACTGCTTCTTCTCACTTTTCTTATTGGTCTTGGCTTGGCTGCAGGGCGAACAGGCAAGGTGATTTTAGGTGGAATAACGAAGCCTGAAATGGATGGTTTCCGTTGGATGGCCATCATCTTCTGTACGCTTTTAGCAGGCGGTGGCGTATTTTGGGCGGCGGCAGAGCCTATCGCGCATTACGTGAGTCCACCACCTTTGTATGGTCCGCAAGACAATCCTCAGCAAGCTGCTATTAACGCGTTGTCACAGTCGTTTATGCATTGGGGGTTCCTGGCATGGGCAATCGTTGGCAGCTTAACCTCTATCGTGGTGATGCACTTGCACTACGATAAAGGTTTGCCGCTAAAACCTCGTATTTTGCTTTATCCAGTATTGGGTGAGAGAGCGCTAAAAGGTCAAACGGGGGCATTGATTGATGCGTGCTGCATCATCGCGGTAGCAGCGGGGACAATTGGCCCAATTGGATTCTTAGGCTTGCAGGTTAGTTACGCGTTAAATGCGTTATTTGATGTTCCCGACGGCTTTACCACACAACTGATCATCATTCTGTTTGCGATTGTGCTGTATACCGTATCGGCTTTGAGTGGTCTAAATCGTGGTATGCAAATGCTGAGTCGGTACAACGTGATCTTAGCAATGGCATTGATGGTCTACATTCTGCTGTTTGGTCCAACAGACTTTATATTCAATGGTTACATTCAAGGTGTTGGTACCATGCTAGATAACTTCATTCCAATGGCGACTTATCGTGGTGATGAAGGGTGGCTGAGCTGGTGGACGGTATTCTTCTGGGGCTGGTTTCTGGGATATGGACCGATGATGGCGATCTTTATTGCTCGTATCTCTCGTGGCCGCAGCATTCGCCAAATCATTTCTACCATCAGTATTGTTGCGCCACTGACCACTTGTTTCTGGTTCACCATCGTTGGTGGGTCGGGCTTGGCGTTTGAAATTGCGAACCCAGGTAGTGTAAGTACGGCATTTGAAGGGTTTAACTTACCAGGCGCGTTGCTCGCTGTTACTCAACAATTACCAATGCCGATGCTGGTGTCAATCTTGTTCTTGATTTTGACTACCATCTTCATCGTAACTACGGGTGACTCGATGACGTACACCATCAGTGTGGTGATCAGTGGTGAGACGGAGCCAAATGCCATTATTCGTACCTTCTGGGGGGGGGCAATGGGCATCACGGCACTGATTCTTATATCGCTCGGCTCTGGTGGCGTTTCCGCCTTGCAGTCCTTCATCGTGATAACAGCGGTTCCAGTGTCGTTAATCTTGTTGCCATCACTTTGGAATGCTCCGCAGATCGCCATCAAGATGGCTAAAGAGCAAGGGCTATAAATTCTTAAAAATCACATTCAATAACGTGGAGCTTGTGCGGGTGTCTCCTCTTGTACCGGTACAAGTCTAGATTCTTACAATAAAAAATAGGTGGTGAGCAAAATGGATGCACATCGTTCTACTTACACTGAAGTAAAACTTCGCGATGCCGATATTGTGATGGCACCAGACAGGCTAGGCGCTATGCACCAGAACCGAATCAGCTTTGTCCGAAGCTTGATTCGAAAAATGGCGAGTCAAGAGTGGCAAGTGAGCAAACATGAGTGGCAACTGTGCCCACGTGGATTTGGTCATGTGATCTACAAATTGGTGACTCCAGCACACGTTTACCATTTGGTGGTGTTTTGTGACGAAATTGCCGATGAAGAGCGTAATGACCGAGTCATTGCCGAAAAATGGGACGTGACTTTTGCCCTCGTGAAGGGTGACGTCAATGTAGAGCTTCTAGAGCAACTCAGAGACAATGTACCATTGCAAGAGGCCGGACGTAACCCGAACAACGTGTTGGTTCTCGCACGTGCGAATAAGAGTGTTCGTGTATTTGAACACATTGTTCGCGCGTTATCAAAAGGAGAACAACCAGAACCTAAAGAGCTCGCAGACGTCGGCTACATCCTACGAACCACCGCGGTTTATGGTAATGGCAAGTTTGGTATTGCCGACTTCAAATTGCTGGAGAACAACCCAGACTTTAGTCAGTCTTTCAGTGCGCAAATGTGTGCGGTTTACATGCTCAGAGAGTTCAGCCTTGACTGGGTGCATTACCTGGCTTATCAACAGGGCGGAGGCAACGCCATTACGCTTCATAAAGGCTTGCAGCGCTATCTTGGTGTGGGCAACGCGACAGGTTTAGGCATGGCGCCATATTTGATCAACCACCCATGTGTTGTCGATCAATGGATGACATCACGAGAGCGTGCCATTGCGAACGTACTGGCACAGCCATGTGACGCCGTAGCGTTAGAGATGCCTCTGCAAACGTTACTTTCAAAAGCACAGCGCCACTTGGAACAAGTGGTTACGATCAACACACATCAAGATAAACTTAACCATCAGGCGAAAGAGGACATCAAAACGTTACAAGTCAATTTGAATGCGTTGATGGTCGCGCATTCAAATTGGGCGAGTTTAATTGAGCAAACCTCCACAATGAGTTTGGAGGCCCAAGAAATCCTAATATCATGTTTGATTGAACTCTACCCAGCTTTGGTTGATGAATTTGAAAACCAAATGAACACTGACGAGTCACTTTCGATCCCCGGGGGAAAAAGTGTTCAGGATGTTCTGCAAGTGCTAGAACACCGATATCGCTGGTCGATTGACGCCGATTACTCGCTACCGGAGAACAACTATTGGTTTTGGTACCGATCGCAAGATAAAGAAGAGCCAAGACTCGGTGTTCGTGGAGAAGAGATTGGAGAAGAGCGAGAACTGCCACTCGATATTGGTCGACAAGTAAACCGTCTTTACCGCACGCTACAAAAATGCCAATCAGAAACGTCATTAGCGGAGTTCTTGCTGAAAAAGCCTCAATACCGTGCGATTACGCGTCGGGTGTGGACGCTTGGCAATCGTGCCATGGGTGATATCCAAATGAACGTACTCCGTAAAGATGCGTTACCAATGCATTTGCTTCGCTGTAAGTTGGCCATTTTCGGCGCGACAAAGTTTGACCCGCGCTCAGACCGCTGGGTCCGTGTGACCTTTTTCCAAGGCGCCCCGTTACTCGATGAAATTCACGACCCGAATTACACCGATACATGGATTTTCCCAATCATGCCAGAACGAGGGGATATCGAGCGAAGCAACAATCAAAGAATCGATGGAGGTGTTGCATTATGATTGTCTCTCACAATGAGCTGGTTGCTGCGGTAAACAGAGCGTTCCTTGGTATGCGCCGCCACTGTGGCGAAGCGGATTTAATCGCCAACATGGTAGCGGATCTGCAGATGGTGGGATTAGGTGGTGTCAGGCATTTTAATAATGCCAGTACGTTTCTCAATCTGGATTCAGACTGCGCTGTCTCCATCAACAAGCACACAGAGTCGAGCATTGATGTTTCGCTAAACAACAGCAGCGTAGCGTGCCATCTGCCTGTGGTATTAGATTTTGCACTGGAGAAAATGATCAACAACAAATCCGCAACAATTATACTTCGCCAATGCCACAACCGCTGGCTGGCTTACAGCGAACTGGTAAAACTCTCCTCGAAGGGGATTGCATGCCGCGCTCAATGGGTGAATGGTTCCAGCCCAAAGCGAACCTTGTATGTATTGAACCGAGGACACGTTGCTCCAGAAGTGTTTTTCTCCGAACAGGTGAATGAGGATCATGGCGCTGATTCTCACAGCATGATCATAGAGCTGTCGGTGTATGATTTCGACATCGAGGTAAGCTCACAGGGATACTCCACTCATATCGAAGGGGAAGAGCTCAATCTCGTGCAAGCCGAGTCTTGGGAAAAAGGCATATTTGTCGACGATGCCGAATGGGAAGTATTGAAACAAACGGCGACGGTTTTTCTGGTTGAAAACAGCGAACGCTCAATTCAAGGCGCTGGGGAACAACAGACGTATAACCTGATGGCTAATTGAGCCACGAAGATGGTACCGTGACACAAAGTGGGCGAATAGCAGGTTTGTGGTCATAAGCTGCTTGGAAGAGAAACGCCAGCGAGTGCCGGCGTTATCGAAAGATCCTTACTGCTCTGAACGGCGTGATGGGCCTTTTCTTCGGCGAGGTGGACGAGAGGGCATATCTGCTTACTCGCTGTTCTTATTCGTCGATTGGCGCTTGCTTTTAGGTACGTAGTTAAGGATTGAGATTGGCACTTCTTTGCGCGGTTTAAACCCTTCAATCTCGCGTCGCTCGATCAAATGACCCAGACGACTTTCGATCATGCACAGGTTTTTGAAGTTGTCTTTTGATACAAAAGACACCGCTTCCCCTTGCGCGTTTGCGCGCCCGGTACGACCGATACGGTGAACGTATTCATCAGCAGGGTAAGGTAGATCGTAGTTGACAACTCGCGGCAGATCTTCAATGTCGATACCACGTGCGGCAACACCGGTCGCGACGAGAAACTTCACCTTACCTTGTTTAAAATCGGCCAGTACTTGTTCGCGAATGGCCTGGCTACGGCCACTGTGGAAAGCCTCAGCTTCAATGCCTCGTTTCTCAAGTTGAGACACCAGTTTCGCAGCACCGTGTTTGGTCTCGATAAAAATCAGCGTCTGCTGCCAGTTAAAGTGTGTGATCATATGCGCCAATAAGCTGGACTTCATGTCTTTATCCACCGTCACCAGCCATTGCTCAATATTCGATTTGGAGGCGCTGTGCTTCGCGATCGTAATTTCTTCCGGGTGGGTAATGGCGGATTTCGCCAGATCGCGTACAGGGTTTGACAAAGTCGCTGAAAACAGCAGATTTTGCACATCTTCAGGCAGGCGAGCGATAATTTTATTGATGTCTTCGATGAAGCCCATGTCTAACATGCGGTCGGCTTCGTCCAGCACCAGCACTTCAACTTCATCAAAGTGGACCGCTCGTTGACCGTACAGATCGATCAATCGGCCTGGTGTTGACACCAGAATATCCACACCGTCGATCAGGCGTTGCTTTTGCACCTTATCATCAACGCCACCGAACATCGCCATCGACGTGAGGTTAAGGTACTTCGCATACTGTTTGATGTTGTTATCAACTTGGATCGCGAGTTCCCGTGTCGGTGCCAGAATCAGTGCCCGAATGCGTTTTTTACGTTGGGTTTCAGCTTCGCTGAGTCGATCCAGAATAGGCAAAACAAAACTGGCGGTTTTACCGGTACCGGTTTGAGCGGCGGCGATCAGGTTTTTACCGGATAAGACAATCGGAATAGCTTTCTGTTGGATTGCCGTCGGCTGTTCGTAACCAAGGTCAGTGACCGCGTTTACCAGTGTTTGTTTAAGGCCAAGTTTTGAAAATGACATGGGAATCCCGGATTTGACGAGTAACGATCAGGATCAGTTGGATAAAAGTACTGAACCCGGTTAAGGGCGCGTATTCTAACACGCTGACTCTTTATGCCAATTGAAACTTCAGCAGGAATGTCATGCCGCCTGCCGGATTGAGTGCTGCGGAAATCTCACCGCCTAAATCACGCATGTTGTTGGCCGAAATGGACAAGCCAAGTCCGAGGCCTTCGCCCATCTTTTTGGTGGTGCTAAATGGTTCAAATATCGTCGCCAACTGTGAGGGCTCAACCCCACAACCGTTGTCTGTGATCTGTACTTCAAGTGTGGTGTTGGTCTCGCTGACTGAAACCGTCAGCTGAGGAGAAGGGGACACAGCCATGGCATCAATGGCATTCGATATCAAATTTCCCAATACCTGACGCAGGCGTTGCTCTTCCCCCAGCACATCAGGAACCTCGGCCGGTACGCGGATTCGTACATCAATGTTTTCGAGTCTCTGCTGATAGATGCGCAGCACTTCCTGAAGTGCCTCGCTAAAGGAGATAGCTGACAGCCGTTCTGGCTTGTTGTAAGCGAACGTTTTGAGTTGTCGGGTCATGTTTGCCATCCGGTCAATCAGCTTATCCATCAAACGGTTATTGGCTTCAATCATTTTTTTATCGCCGCGTTCCATCAACAGTGTGTTGGTGGTCATCAAGGTTCTTAATCCTGTAAGCGGCTGGTTCAGTTCGTGAGTGACGGCACTGGACATGCGCCCAAGCGCGGCCATTTTACTCGCCTCGATCAGCTGCGACTGCGCCTGTTTCAGAGCCTCAGTCCGTTCTTCCACCCGCAAGGAAAGCAGGTCATTGGCTTCTCGCAGTGCTTGTTCCGCCTTTTTCCGCTTGCTGATGTCCGAGACCGTGGCGAGGTAATGTTGTTGGCCGTGAAGTGGAAAACTGGTGAGGGAAAATAAAACAGGGAACAAGGTTCCGTCACTTCTTCGGGCGAGCGTTTCAACACCACTGATCTCCGCCAGCTCGCGGTGTTTATTCAAATCACGCAGTAAATTCAGCGTGGTGGAGCTGTCATTACCCGTATCGAATAACTCCCATGAATTCAGGGCGCGGATCATGTTGTCTGACAAGACAAACAGGCGCTTGGCCATCGGGTTGATGTCAATGATCTGGCCTTCGCCGTTAAGCAATAACAGACCAACTTGGGTCTTGTTGATCATCTGATTTAATCTTTGTTCTGATTCGGTGATCAGTTCCTGAATTCGTTGTTGGCTGATTTCTTTTTGCCGGCGTTGGAAGCGGATCACACCAAGCAGGAAAAACACCAGCATAGCGGTAGACACAATCCAGCCCACCGCCGCCGAAAGTTGATTAATGGGAGCGGTGGGAGAGAGGTAACTCAGTTGCCATTTGAGATCATCAAGACGTACGGTTTGTGCAAAGTAGGCCTTACCATCCAATACCCAGCGGGTCACTTTGCTACCCTGATACAAGCGATCTTGTTGAATTTCGACCTGATTTAGTGGTTCATTGAGCCAGTCTGCGGTGTAGGTATTGCTGCTGGACAAGAAAAAGCGATTGAGATGGTTTTGCAGCAAGATGATGTCCTGGCTGGTTAACCACTGTTCGGTCAGCAGCCGCAAATCGAGTTGAACCACGACAATGCCTGCGATGGTCAGGTTGTCAAAAACCGGTGCTGCCAGATAGTAAAACGGGCTGGCTCCCCGGGTTTTGCTCACCAAAGACGTGCCTTCCCCCTGAGTTTGGATTTGTTCGACAATTGCACGGCGATCGGACAAGCTAATGTGCTCGCCGTCTAGGCTTGCCGAAAGAATGTTTCCCTGATCGGACAATATGTACCAGCCTTTAGTGTTGGCGGCTTTATCCAGTTGAATCAATTCTTGTTTGAGATCACTGGCATTGGCTCCCGTCCCACTAACCAGTGCGAGGGTATCGGCATTGTTGGTCACCAGATAAGGCAGGTGATAGAAGCGTCGCAGAGCACGGCGTATGTCACCGATGTAATTGAGCAGATTCTGCTGTGAATCGTATTGTGCCTGTTGTGTCAGCCATTGACGCGCAATCTCTTTACTGCCCCAGTGAGCCAGCCAGACAAAGATGGCGGCGACGAGAATCCACATCCATTTGCGTTGCATTATCGTTTTCCACCCCAATCAAGATTCGTACCCAGATTGCTTGCTTTGTTATTGATATTAAACCTTACTAAGTAAGA
>NZ_WXWP01000258.1:0-14330 GCF_009904765.1 Vibrio sp. V39_P1S14PM300 | reverse complement strand
GATTTATTCTCAAATGAGCAAAAACAGCCCATTAAGTACAGAAAAGCAACAAACGATATTTTTTTTGCAATTTGGTGTTGACGTTAAAAGCGAAAAACCGTTTAATACACCTCGTCGCCCGGATAGCTCAGTCGGTAGAGCAGAGGATTGAAAATCCTCGTGTCGGTGGTTCGATTCCGCCTCCGGGCACCACAATTTGTAATTGTTGGTGTCTAACACGAACAATAAAACAGAATATAGTGTGCCGACTTAGCTCAGTAGGTAGAGCAACTGACTTGTAATCAGTAGGTCACCAGTTCGATTCCGGTAGTCGGCACCATTTATATTCTGCTTAAAAAGATAATTCCCCCTTAGTTCAGTTGGTAGAACGGCGGACTGTTAATCCGTATGTCGCAGGTTCGAGTCCCGCAGGGGGAGCCACTTTCGGTTAATAAGCTTTGGCTTGTTAATGAAAAAGGCCGACTTAGCTCAGTAGGTAGAGCAACTGACTTGTAATCAGTAGGTCACCAGTTCGATTCCGGTAGTCGGCACCATCTTTTCCCCCTTAGTTCAGTTGGTAGAACGGCGGACTGTTAATCCGTATGTCGCAGGTTCGAGTCCCGCAGGGGGAGCCATATTTAAGAAGCCAAGTCGCAAGACTTGGCTTTTTTCATTCTGAAATACCGGGTTGAATCGCAGCAGTACGTCGCAATAGCCCGATCCTGACCCCGCTTATACCCTCAGTCACATCAACAATGCGCTCAAAAGCCATCTGTCAGCCTCTTGAGCGCGTCTTAAGTCTTACGTATGCCCTAACCCTTAACAACGACTGTAGTTCGTCTCAGTATGACTTAGGCACAAAAAAGCCGGCGATGTACGCCGGCTCGGTCTGTCATAACAGGCTCAGGCTTTAATGCCCTGAGTTTCGTTACGCATCGCGACTTCGTTGTCCAGTTCTTCCAGCTTGGCCGCCATTTGCTCGCGGCACAGATTAGCCAGCTCACGAACATTTTCTTTGCTGCAACCTTCAGTACTGATCGGCGGCAGCATCTCCACGATGATGTGACCGTTGTTCCAGCGATTGATCTTCAGGTGCTCGGTTGAGCTGCACACTATCGGAATGATCGGCACACCGGCACCGATTGCCGCGTGAAATGCGCCAGTTTTGAACGGCAGCAAGCCACGTCCCCGTGAGCGGGTACCTTCCGGGAACATCCAAACAGACACATCACTGTTCTTCATGCTGTTCACCACCTGCTCAATGGTGCCCATGGCTTTTGAACGGTTAGCGCGATCAATCAGGATATTCCCTGTCAGCCAGTACAATTGACCAAACAGTGGGAACCACGCCAGACTCTTTTTACCCACAGTCACCACTTTCGGCGTCACCGCGGCAGACACGGTAAACATGTCCCAGTTGTTCTGGTGGTTAGCGATGTAAATATGCTGACCACGCTCATAAGCGTCGTCAGGAACACGCAGCTCCAGTTTAATGCCGAACACTTTCGACATTGCCGCAAAGTAACGGCCAAAAGTAAATACGTGTTTTGGATTACGCGGGCTCAGCAGGCAGTAACCACAGCCAAAAATAAACATCGCCACAGCCCACACTGCGGTGATCAGTACACGTATAAGTGCAATCATTCATTTCTCTCCAGGCGGAACACAACGCACGCGCTCGACCACCTTACCACTTAAAAAAAAGCCGAAACCTCAGTTTCGGCTTACAGTCGTTCGCTAATATTAACCGTTCTCGTGAAAACGCTCAATATTTGCACCTAGTGCAGAGAGCTTATCTTCGATTTTTTCATAACCGCGGTCAATATGATAAATACGATCGACGACGGTTTCACCTTTGGCGATACAACCCGCAATCACCAGACTGGCCGACGCCCTTAGGTCAGTCGCCATCACCTGAGCGCCGCTCAAGCGATCAACATCACCGCAAATCACTGTGTTGCCTTCAATCTCGGCTTTTGCGCCCATGCGCATCAGTTCCGGAACGTGCATAAAGCGATTTTCGAAGATGGTCTCGGTGATCACACCACCGCCTTTGGCCATCATGTTCAACAGAGTAAACTGCGCCTGCATATCGGTCGGAAAGCCCGGGTGTGGCGCGGTACGCACTGTCACTGCTTTCAGTTCACGCTCGGTCATGTCGAGACTGATCCAGTCATCGCCGGTTTCAATCTTGGCGCCCGCCTCTTCCAGTTTGGCCAGTACCGCTTCCAGTAGTTGGGCCTTGGAGTTGCGACAGACAATTTTGCCGCCCGAAACCGCAGCGGCCACCAGGAAGGTGCCGGTTTCAATACGATCCGCCACCACAGCATGCTCACAGCCCCCCAAACGCTCAACACCTTCAATGGTGATGGTGTCGGTGCCGGCACCGGAGATTTTCGCTCCAAGCTTGTTCAGAAACTCGGCCGTATCAACGATCTCAGGCTCTCGTGCGGCGTTATCCAGTACCGTGGTGCCTTCCGCCAGTGTTGCTGCACACATGATGGTAATGGTGGCACCCACACTGACTTTGTCCATCACGATATGCGCACCCTGCAAGCGACCGTCGACGTGCGCTTTAACGTAACCGTCTTCCAGCGTAATCGTTGCGCCCAGTTGCTCCAGACCATGAATGTGCAAGTCCACCGGACGGGCACCGATCGCGCAGCCACCAGGCAGAGAGACTTGTCCCTGACCAAAGCGAGCCACCAGCGGGCCCAAAGCCCAGATCGAAGCTCGCATGGTTTTCACCAGATCGTACGGCGCACAGTATTCGTCAATCGGACCCGCGTCGACATGCACTGAGCCGTTGCGCTCCACTTTAGCCCCAAGGCGCTTGAGCAGCTCCATGGTGGTGTCGATATCACGCAAATGAGGAACGTTACTGACCGTAACCGGCTCTTCAGCCAGAATAGAGGCGAACAGAATTGGCAGCGCAGCATTTTTTGCGCCTGAAATGGTCACTTCGCCTTGCAGCGGCTTGTCAGAACCAATAACTCGAAACTTTTCCATCAATAAACCTTACAGCGACATCAGCTTCTTATCACGAGCCCACTCATCCGGAGTATATGCTTTGATAGATACAGCGTGGATGTCATTTCTTTGAATGTATTCCATTAGCGGAGCGTAGATCATTTGTTGCTTCTTAACGCGACTCATTCCTTCGAAACAAGCATCAACCGCAACCACTTCATAGTGGCTGCCTTCACCTTTCACATGCACTTCTTCCAGTTTCAGTGCTTCTTCCAGTAACTGTTGTACTTTTGCGCTATCCACAATTTACCCCTGAGTATTCTTTATATGGTCTGCCAGCATAACATCGACATTGCTCAGCTTTAATAATGTGGCAAGCTGTGCTGGCACGAAACTGAGCATTATATGACAGTTTCGTTTTTTTGCATGTTCTATTAAATGTATCAGCATCACCATTCCGGCAGAATCGATACGTTTAATGCTCTGCAGGCTAACGTCAACCTGCTCTGCCGAGGGTTGCCAGCGTTGGGCGAATTGCCACAGGGCAGGAACGGATTCCCGATCCAACGCGCCGTTCAGTTCAACCTGCTGAGCTTGAGTTTGGGTCCATTGTGGATGGCTCATTGTTGCTTGCTCTCAAAACGAATCGGTTGTGCCGCCAGTTTTTCCAGCTCTTTGGCGACCGCCACAATGCCTTCCTGACGAATCTTACCGCCCCACTCCGATTGTTTGCTCGACAACAGGCTGACCCCTTCGGCCACCATATCAAACGCTTCCCATTCACCAGACTTGTTGTCTTTGCGCAATTTGAATTCCAGTTTGATGTTCGGACGTGGGGTATCCACGATGTCCACTTTCACACTGGTAATACGACGGGAGTCGTCCAGATTCGGTTCCGGACCAAATTCAATGGTCTGATCCGAATATTGTGTCAGAACTTGCGCATATGAGGTCACCAGGTAAGCACGAAACGCAGTAATGAACTCACCAACATCGTCACGCTTGGCGCCTTTGAGGTTTGGCCCCAGTAACTTCAGTGCCGCGTATTTCTCATTCACATACGGCATCAGCTCTTGATCAACGATCACTTTCAGGTAATCCGGATCCTGATGGATTTTGTCCTGCTCTTTTTTGAGACGCTCAAATGCCTGCTCAGAGACCTGACGCATCATTTTGTATGGATCGGTTTTATCGACGCCAGCGGCCGCACTACCGAATGAGATAACGGTTGCCACAAAGGCCAGTACGATCTTCTTAAACATATTATTCCCCACTGTTCGCTGCGTTGTCTGAATTGCCGACGCTGTAAAGGAACTGACCAATCAGATCTTCCAGAACCAACGCCGACTTGGTGTCTTCAATCAGGTCACCGTCTGCCAGCATCTGTTCATCTTCAAACACAAAGCCCGGAACCAGTCCGATGTACTGTTCACCGATCAGGCCGGAAGTCAGGATCTGAACACTGGAGGTGTCCGGGAACTGATCGTACTGGCTGTTGATCGCCATGCTGACGATAGGTAACAAAGTGTCTTTATCCAGACTGATCTGGGTTACACGACCAATCACGACGCCACCCACTTTGACCGGAGAACGTACTTTGAGTGAGCCAATGTTGTCGAACTCAGCTTTCAGTGTATAAGTATCGTTGGAACCCAGCCCTTTCACGTCAGCGACTTGAAAAATCATCACCAGAATTGCGCAAATTCCCGCAAGCACAAAACTGCCAACCCATAATTCTGTTTTACGTGTTTGTTGCATGATTAATTCCCAAACATCAATGCGGTTAGTACAAAGTCTAGCCCTAATACGGCCAGCGAAGAGTGCACCACGGTGCGAGTTGTGGCGCGGCTGATGCCTTCTGACGTCGGTATCGCGTCATAGCCGTTGAACAGGGCGATCCAGGTGACAGTAAACGCAAACACCATACACTTGATCAGACTGTTACCTATGTCCTGGCCGAGATCGATCGCCGATTGCATCGCGGACCAGAAACTGCCGTGGTCGATACCTTTCCAGTCAACCCCAACCAACTGGCCCCCCCAGATGCCCACCGCCATGAAAATCATCGCCAGCAAAGGCATAGAAATCAGGCCGGCCCACAAACGAGGTGCGATCACGCGCTTGAGCGGATCCACGGCCATCATTTCCAGACTGGTCAATTGTTCTGTGGCTTTCATCAAGCCGATTTCCGCGGTGAGTGCCGAACCAGCACGGCCGGCAAACAGCAATGCCGTCACCACCGGGCCAAGTTCACGCAATAAAGACAGCGCCACCATCTGACCGAGACTGCCCTCGGCACCGTAGTCGACCAGAATCACGTAGCCTTGCAGGCTCAAGACCATGCCGATAAACAGACCAGAAACAATGATGATCGCCAGAGACTGGACGCCCACGCTGTAGAGTTGTTGCAATAATAAAGGGAGATTCTTCACCGGTTGGGGACGGCTGGCCACCGCCCCGAACAGCATCAGGCTGGCACGACCAATCGACGTGCTCACGGCAATGCCGCGTCGTCCTAGCGATGCGACAAAATCGGTAAAATTCGACGCCATTAAAATAAGTCCTTCTCGATAGGCTGCGCGGGGAAACGGAACGGAACAGGCCCGTCGGCTTCACCGAACAAAAACTGCTGAACCCGCGGATCCGGATCGTCTCTTAGCTCCTGAGGCGTACCGCTGGCGATGATCTTGCCATCGGCCAGCAGATAGACCAGATCAGCGATACTCATCACTTCCGGTACATCATGCGACACCACCACCGAGGTGAGGCCGAGCGCCTGGTTGAGATTGCGGATCAGTTCGACCAACACCCCCATAGTGATTGGATCCTGACCGACAAAAGGTTCATCGTACATGATCAGTTCCGGATCGAGCGCGATCGAACGCGCCAGAGCCGCTCGTCGTGCCATCCCGCCGGACAATTCGCTCGGCATCAACTGCGCCGCACCGCGTAGGCCAACCGCTTCCAGTTTGAGCAGCACCAGCGTTTTGATCAGCGATTCATCCAGTGCTGTGTGTTCACGCAATGGAAACGCGACGTTGTCAAAAACGTTCAGATCAGTAAACAGTGCGCCGGACTGGAACAGCATGCTCATTTTTTTGCGTGCCTGGTAGAGCTTCTTACGGCTCAGTGTCGGGATGTTATCACCATCAAACCAAATTTCACCGCTGTCGGGCGGCAACTGGCCACCAATCAGGCGCAGCAAGGTGGTCTTACCGATCCCGGACGGCCCCATGATGGCGGTGATTTTCCCTTTCGGTACGCTCAGATTCACGTCGTCGAAGATCGTTCGTTCCGCCCTCGAAAAGTGCAAATGTTTTATTGTAACCAGAGCTTCAGAAGACATAGGTTTGAATTATCCGTTATCTGCGGTACGCATCAGCGAGAATGGGCAATCATAAGCACAATAAGCTTGAATTTAAAGCACTGTTCGATTAAATCTCCACTCATCAGCGCAACTTATCTCATTATGTTGACAGATCGTGACACAATTAATTTCATCATTGGCTTCCCTTTTACATATCAAAGCGTCAAAATTGACGGTTAAATCATTCAGTTGTTAACTCAATTTTAGGAAGTGTCATGTTTGAAGCGGTCGCGTTTCTGGTCATTGGTCTCGTTTTTCTCGTCTGGAGTGCAGACAAACTGGTGTTCGGTGCGGCAGCACTGGCACGCAACGTCGGTATTTCCCCTCTGGTAATCGGTATGACCATTCTGGCCATGGGCTCTTCCGCTCCGGAAATGATGGTCTCCGCGACTGCGGCTCTGGACGGCAAAACCGATACTGCCGTCGGCAACGTACTGGGCTCCAACATCGCTAACATTGCGCTGATCCTCGGCATCACCGCGATGATCAAACCGCTTTCGATCAGCAGCGAAGTACTGCGTCGTGAACTTCCGTTGATGATTGGGGTCACCGTATTAGCGGGGATTTTATTGTGGGACAACAAACTCGGCTTTTATGAAGGTGTGTTGCTGTTTGTCCTGTTTGCAATGTTCATTCTGGCGATGCTGCGCATCAGCCGCCGTGAAAAAGACAAAGACAGCGGCGACGCACTGTTGCAGGAGCAAGAATCTGAAGTTCCGGAAGGCGTCAGCAACCTGAAAGCCGGGATCTGGGTCGTGATAGGCCTGATCGTACTGCCACTGGCCGCCGATATGCTGGTCGACAATGCCGTCGTCATTGCCAAATATTTCGGCATGAGCGATCTGGTGATCGGCCTGACTATCATTGCTGTCGGCACCAGCCTGCCGGAACTGGCCGCTTCACTGGCCGGCGTCCTGAAAGGCGAAGACGACATGGCCGTGGGCAACATCATCGGCTCCAACGTATTTAATATTCTGGCGGTCATGGGCATTCCGGGGATTTTGAACCCGTCCATGCTGAGTGAGCTGGCCATGGGACGTGATTTCTGGGTCATGCTGGCAGTTTCACTGCTGCTGGTGGTGATGTGTCTGGGTAAATCCCGCAGTATTAACCGCATAGAAGGCGCCATTCTGTTCGTCTGTTTCGGGGCCTATCAGGTTTACCTGTTGATGAACGTGGCCGCTTAACCGTAAGACTTCGGGGAAGAATATGTTTGATTACCGCGCTGCGGCGCTCAATGTGCTTGAGACAGAAATCGCTGCTCTCAAACAACTGGATCAGTATATCGACACGGAATTCTGTCAGGCCTGTGACATGATCCTCGCCAACCCGGGTAAAGTGGTGGTGATGGGCATGGGTAAATCCGGTCACATCGGCAATAAGATCGCGGCCACGTTAGCCAGCACTGGCACCTCGGCCTTTTTCGTTCACCCGGGGGAAGCGGCGCATGGCGATCTGGGTATGATCGAACGCGGCGATATCGTACTGGTGATTTCCAACTCGGGTGAATCCCATGAGATACTGTCGCTGTTCCCGGTCCTCAAACGTCTGGGCATCCGCATCATCAGTATGACGGGCAAGCCTGAGTCCAATATGGCGAGACTGGCGGATCTGCACCTGCAGATCACCGTCCCCAGTGAAGCCTGTCCGCTCGGCCTGGCACCCACCTCAAGCACTACCGCCACGTTAGTCATGGGTGATGCACTGGCGGTCGCGCTGCTGCAGGCGCGCGGCTTTACTGCGGAAGACTTTGCCCTCTCCCATCCGGGCGGCGCGCTGGGGCGTAAACTGCTGCTCAAGCTGTCTGACATCATGCACTCCGGCGACGCACTACCGATGGTGACGCCAGATACCGTGATCCGTGATGCCCTGATGGAAATCAGCCAGAAAGGTCTCGGCATGACCACAGTGGTTAATAACGACGGTCAACTGGTCGGTTTGTTTACAGATGGAGACCTGCGACGCGTGCTCGACAAACGCATTGACGTTCATACCGCGTTGATCGGTGACGTGATGACCCGCAACCCAACCACGGCCGAGCCGGAGATGTTGGCCGTTGAAGGGTTGAATCTAATGCAAGACAAAAGCATAAATGGATTAGTATTATGTAAAGAAGGCCAACCAGTCGGTGCACTGAATATGCATGACCTTCTCAAAGCAGGAGTAATGTAATGACACAACTGGTTGAAACGCTTTACGGTCCGGTCGAGCAAACTATCGTCACCATAGCACGAGACATCAAACTGCTGATCTGTGATGTGGATGGTGTGTTTTCGGACGGCCTGATTTACATGGGCAATCAGGGTGAGGAGCTCAAAACATTCCACACCCGTGACGGCTACGGCGTCAAATCCCTGATGAATGCTGGGATTGAGATCGCCATCATCACAGGCCGTCAGTCGCAAATTGTTGAAAACCGTATGCGGGCGCTGGGTATCTCCCTGATCTATCAGGGCCAGGATGACAAAGTAAAAGCGTATCAAGACATTTGTGCGCGCCTGGCGATTGAACCGCACCAAACAGGCTATATCGGCGATGACCTGATTGACTGGCCGGTGATGGAACAAGTTGCGCTGAAAGTGTGTGTCGCAGACGGCCACCCACTGCTGGCCAAACGCGCCAACTACGTCACTCGCATTAAGGGCGGCCATGGCGCGGTGCGCGAAGTGTGCGATCTGATTCTACAAGCTCGTGATGAGCTGGATGTACATAAAGGCTTAAGTATATGAGTTTATCTCGTATCATTTATGTTTTGCTGTTTATCGTGGCCGGGGTAAGTATTTACTACCTGCTCGACAAAGAGAACACATTTGATATTCAGGTAGAACCGAATGTGGAACTGCCAATGTTCAGTGGCGAGTCGGTCACCAGTACTTCTTACGATGAAAGTGGTACGCGCAGCTACGTGATCACATCCACACACCTGGATCACTACGCGCAAAGCGGTGATACTCTGTTTGAGAAGCCGGTGTTGAAAGTCTTCAACCAAGGCACCATACAGGAATGGGAAGTGACCGCCGATTCTGCGGTACTGGACAAAGACCATGTGCTGACCCTGCACGACAATGTGCTGGCAAAAAACCTGCTGCCGGACTCAGGTTTTGATACTCTGTCGACAGCGAAAATGAGTATTCAGCTAGACAATCGGGATTTTTGGGCTGACAACCAGGTTGTGTTAATCGGCCCTCAGTTTGAAACGGTAGGACAGGCGATGAAAGGCAATTTTGCTGACAATACCGCGGTTCTCTACAACCATGTTCAAGGTAGATATGAAACTCTCACACCTTAGTCTTATAGCGTGTCTGCTGGCGTCTGCGAACGCCATGGCCTTGTCGACCGACCAGGATCAACCGATCTATATCGACTCTGACAGCCAGCAGTTGGACATGCAAAGCAACAAAGTCACGTTTATCGGCGACGTTAAGCTGAAGCAAGGCAGTATCAATATCAATGCAGATAAAGTCATTGTGTACCGCAATCCGGATGACGGCGCGATCAAAGAGATCGAAGGCTACGGCAATCTGGCGACCTTCTCTCAGCTAACTGACGACGGGAAAACCCTGTACGGTGAAGCCAAAGAGTTGTACTACAAGATGGCCGACGACCAGCTGACGATGATCAATCAGGCGCTGCTGCGTCAGGACGACAGTGAAATTCGCGGTAAGAAAATCCGCTACAAGATTTCCTCACAGAAACTGATTGCCGACGGCAACCAGAGCGGAGAGCGGGTTTCGACCATTCTTCAACCACAGGCAGCGCAGCAGAAATAACTATGGCAACACTCAAAGCAGAGCACCTGGCTAAGAGCTACAAAAACCGTAAAGTGGTCTCAGACGTCAGTTTGCAGGTCGAGTCCGGTCAGATTGTTGGCCTGCTCGGCCCGAATGGTGCGGGCAAAACCACGTCGTTCTATATGATCGTAGGCTTAGTGGCGCGTGATGAAGGCACCATCACCATCGATGACACCGACATCAGTATCCTGCCGATGCACAGCCGTTCACGCATGGGGATCGGTTACCTGCCACAGGAAGCGTCAATCTTCCGTAAGCTCTCGGTGGAAGACAACATCATGGCCGTCCTGCAGACCCGCGAAGAAATGACTCGCGAGCAGCGTCAGGACAAACTGGAAGATTTGTTGGAAGAATTCCACATTCAGCACATTCGCCACAGTGCGGGTATGGCACTATCAGGGGGTGAACGCCGCCGGGTCGAAATTGCCCGGGCGCTGGCCGCGAACCCGAAGTTTATCCTGCTGGATGAACCGTTTGCCGGTGTTGACCCGATCTCAGTCATCGACATCAAAAAAATCATCGAACACCTGCGTGATCGGGGCCTGGGTGTCCTGATCACTGACCACAACGTTCGTGAAACTCTGGACGTGTGTGAAAAGGCCTACATCGTCAGTCAGGGCCAGCTGATTGCCGAAGGTACACCGGCAGATGTACTGGCCAATGAGCAAGTTAAACAAGTTTATCTCGGCGAACAATTCCGACTATGATTAACTAAGAGCGGCAGATTTATAACTATAACAGGCAAGAAAAGACCGAATGAAACCCTCACTACAGCTTAAGTTAGGACAACAGTTAGCGATGACACCGCAGCTGCAGCAAGCGATCCGTTTGCTGCAGCTGTCCACTCTCGACCTGCAACAGGAAATCCAGGAAGCGCTGGACTCCAACCCTTTGCTGGACGTCGAAGAGGGCGGTGAAGAAGTGGTTTCTGAGGAACACAAAGCCGCTAATGGTGACGATCAGGAGCCGACGGTTGATGTCGCAGAGCCAGAGCCCAAAGACAGCTCCGAACTGATCGAAAAATCTGAAATCAGCTCTGAGCTGGAAATCGACACCACCTGGGACGACGTCTACAGTGCAAACACTGGCAGTACCGGTCTGGCGGTTGATGACGATACCCCGGTGTATCAAGGTGAAACCACCGAATCACTGCACGATTACCTGACCTGGCAGCTCGACCTGACGCCGTTTTCCGAAACCGATCGCATGATTGCGATGGCCATCATTGATGCAATTGACGATTACGGTTACCTGACCCTGTCCGTGGACGAGCTCCACGAAAGCTTCGACAGCGAAGAGATTGAAGCGGACGAAGTGGAAGCGGTACGTAAGCGCATCCAGCAATTCGACCCGCTTGGTGTGGCGTCACTTAACCTGCAAGACTGCCTGCTCTTACAATTAACGACCTTCCCGGAAGATACCCCGTGGCTCAAAGAGGCTAAGTTAGTACTCACTGACCACATCGACCAGCTTGGCAATCGTGACTACAAGCTGATCATTAAAGAAGCCAAACTCAAAGAAGCGGAACTGAAAGAAGCGCTGAAACTGATTCAGCAGTTGGATCCGCGCCCGGGTAGCCGGGTGACCCCGGATCATGCGGAATACGTCATTCCGGATGTATCTGTGTATAAAGAGCACGGCAAGTGGGTGGTCACTATCAACCCGGACAGCGTGCCGCGCCTTAAAGTCAATCAGCAGTACGCAGAGCTTGGCAAAGGCAACAACGCAGACAGTCAGTACATCCGCGCCAATTTGCAAGAGGCAAAATGGCTAATCAAGAGTCTTGAAAGTAGAAACGAGACGTTGCTCAAAGTTGCAAAGTGCATTGTTGAACATCAGCGTGATTTCTTCGAGTATGGGGAAGAAGCCATGAAACCAATGGTGTTGAACGATGTGGCTCTGGCGGTGGATATGCATGAATCAACCATTTCGCGTGTCACCACGCAGAAATTTATGCATACGCCAAGAGGCATCTTCGAATTGAAATACTTCTTCTCCAGTCACGTTAGTACCGACAATGGTGGAGAGTGTTCATCGACTGCAATTCGCGCACTGATCAAAAAACTGGTGGCCGCAGAGAACCCGGCCAAACCACTCAGTGACAGCAAGATTGCAGCCTTACTAGCTGACCAAGGGATTCAGGTAGCTAGACGTACTATCGCTAAGTACCGTGAATCTTTGGGTATTGCCCCTTCAAGTCAGCGTAAACGCCTGCTTTAGGGCTAAAACAGAGAAGGAAAGTCTATGCAAATCAATATTCAAGGCCACCACGTTGATCTCACCGATTCAATGCAAGACTACGTTCATGAAAAGTTTCAAAAGCTTGAGCGATTTTTCGACCACATCAATAGCGCAAGTGTGGTTTTAAAAGTTGAAAAACTCAATCAGATCGCTGAAGCTACGCTTCACGTAAATCAAGGCGAAATCCATGCCCAGGCAGAAGATGAAAGCATGTACGCTTCCATTGATGCGCTGGTGGACAAACTGGTTCGCCAACTCAACAAGCACAAAGAAAAGCTGAATAGCCATTAATCATGCAACTAAGTGAAGTACTCTCTCTGGACTGCACCAAAAGTGCAGTCCATTGCACAAGCAAAAAGCGCGCTCTGGAAATGATCAGCGAAATCGTCGCTGAACACACCGGACTGAATTCCACCGAGCTGTTTGAATGCATGCTGTCGCGCGAAAAGATGGGCAGTACCGGCATAGGAAATGGGATCGCCATTCCTCATGCTCGTATGAGCGAAAGTGACAAAGCGGTCGCCGTATTGCTGCAGTGCGACGAGCCAATCGAATTTGACGCGATCGACAATCGACCAGTCGACCTGCTGTTCGCTCTTCTGGTCCCGGATGCACAATGCAAAGAGCATCTGCAAACCCTGTCGAAAATGGCGGAACGCCTCAACGACAAACAAATCCTCAAACAATTGCGTAGCGCTCAAAGCGATCAGGAGCTCTACGACATCATGATCAACCGATAAGGCAAAGCAAACATGCGTCTGATTGTGGTCAGTGGCCAGTCCGGAGCCGGAAAAAGCGTCGCACTGCGTGTACTGGAGGATCTGGGTTATTACTGTGTAGATAACCTGCCTGTTGACCTGTTAGAAGCCTTTATCCTGTCGGTGAAAGACAGCTCACAGAATGTCGCTGTCAGTGTCGACATTCGTAACCTGCCTAAAGAGCCGGACCTGATCGCCGATGTGTTCGACAAGATCCGACACGATGTCGATATGACGGTGCTATTTCTAGACGCCAACAAAGAGACCTTACTCAAACGCTACAGCGAAACCCGCCGTATTCACCCGCTTTCCCGCAGTGACGATAAACGCTCACTCGATCAGGCGATCGAGCTGGAGCGTAATATTCTCTATCCACTCAAAGAGCATGCCGATCTGGTGCTAGACAGCAGCAATCTGTCGCTGCATGAACTGAGTGAAACCGTGCGCATGCGGGTAGAAGGCCGCGAGCGTCAGGCTCTGGTGATGGTGTTTGAGTCCTTCGGCTTCAAATACGGTTTGCCAACCGATGCCGATTACGTGTTTGATGTGCGCTTTCTGCCCAACCCGCATTGGGAGCCAAACCTGCGTCCACTGACCGGGCTCGATGCACCGATCAAGTCCTTCCTCGAAAGCCACCCGGAAGTGATGGAGCTGAAACAGCAGATCCAGAAATTCATCGAATACTGGTTACCGCTGCTGGAGAAAAACAATCGCAGTTACCTGACCGTGGCAATTGGCTGCACAGGTGGCAAACACCGCTCGGTTTACCTCACCCAGCAAATTGGCGAGTACTTTTCCGAACTGGGTCATCAGGTGCAAATCCGCCATACCTCGCTCGAAAAAAACCAATAGGAACCGCCATGCCGCAGCACAGCAAAACCGTCCTGATCCAAAACCGTCTTGGCCTCCATGCCCGTGCCGCGATCAAACTGGTCGAGCTGGCCCAGTCTTTTGATGCGGTACTGACGATTGAAAATCAGGAAGGCAAGCAAGCGACCGCGGATGGCGTCATGGGCCTGTTGATGCTCGAATCTGCCCAGGGGCAGAATGTCACCATTCTGGCTGATGGTGCGGAAGCCGAACAAGCGCTGAGCGCCGTGTGCGACCTGATTGAGCATAAATTCGACGAAGGCGAGTAAAGAATCACCCTACGCTTACAAATAAGACCTGTTGTGTAATGAGATTTTATTAAATAACGAATAGAATTAAGTTACTATTCAACGC
>NZ_WXWP01000207.1:9066-14441 GCF_009904765.1 Vibrio sp. V39_P1S14PM300 | reverse complement strand
TTCGTACACATTCAAAGCGCGGATGGTTTTCCGGCGAGTGAGATCAGTTTAGTAACTTTGCTTTGTGGTTTTAGATTTAGTTAAGCAAAATCTCATTTGATGCGAATCCTTACTGACAAAGGGCTGGCGGATTTCCGGCTGGATACGTTAGTTTGTATTGAAGGATAGATTTAAATGTTACAAAATGTAGTGTTTTTTATGCGGTCTTTGTGGCTTTTATGTTGTGCTTTGTGTTAAGAAAAGGTGATTTTCTAGTGAAAAATAACACTATAGTGCAACTGTGTGCGTATTGATTTTTCACGCCCCAGACTGCATTATCCGCCCCGTCTAAAATGACGCTGCTTTGAGTAAACGCTCGATAAACGAGTGCTATCTCGACACGAACTGCACCCAAAAACTCTAACTATCACCTTGCTTGTAAGGATGTCAGCAAGCAGCTTGTGCATTTCGGAGCTAAGCTTTTCCAGTTAAGAGCAGCGCAAAACACCTATGAGAGGTTCTTGTGACAGACTTAATCAATTTGATGAACGATCTTCTTTGGGGATCGATTCTGGTTTATCTACTGGTCGGCGTAGGTATCTACTTCACGCTGCGTCTTGGTTTCATTCAGTTCCGCCATTTTGGCCACATGTTTAGTGTGCTGAAAAACAGCCGCAAAGCAGACAGTGCCGGTATTTCTTCTTTCCAAGCTCTGTGCACCAGTCTGGCTGCCCGCGTCGGTACCGGTAACATGGCGGGTGTCGCCGTGGCACTGACTGCTGGTGGTCCGGGTGCGATTTTCTGGATGTGGTTGATTGCGATGCTGGGGATGGCGACATCTTTTGCCGAAAGTACCTTGGCTCAGCTTTACAAAACACGTGACAAAGACGGCAACTACCGTGGTGGTCCGGCTTACTACATGGAAAAAGGCCTCGGTATGCGTTGGATGGGGATATTGTTCTCTGTCTTCCTGATCATTGCATTTGGTCTGGTGTTCAACGCGGTACAGGCGAACTCAATCACTAACGCAATGAACAACGCTTTCGGCGTGGAGCCTTTGCATGTGGGCATCGTGATTGTGTTGATTTCAGCGTTCGTTATCTTCGGTGGTATCCGTAAGATCGCCCGCACTGCGGAACTTATCGTGCCAGTCATGGCATTGGCATACCTGGTTCTGGCGTTCTTCGTGATGTTTGCCAACTACGAAAAAGTACCGGCAGCACTGGCGCTGATCGTGAAAAGTGCTTTTGGTTTCCAGGAAGCGGCGGCCGGTGGTCTGGGCTATGCGATTGCCCAGGCGATGATCAATGGTATCAAACGTGGTCTGTTCTCGAACGAAGCGGGTATGGGTTCTGCGCCAAACGCAGCCGCATCCGCCACACCGTATCCGCCACACCCTGCGTCTCAGGGTTATGTGCAGATGTTGGGTGTGTTTGTTGATACAATCGTGATCTGTACTGCAACGGTGGCCATCATCCTGATGTCGGGTGAATATGTCCCGCACGGTGAAATCACTGGTATCGAACTGACGCAGCGTGCGCTGAGCTCACAAGTGGGCGACTGGGGTGGCATCTTTGTAGCGGTAGCGATTTTCTTCTTCGCCTTTACGTCGATCATTGCGAACTACTCGTACGCTGAAACCAACCTGATCTTCCTCGAGCACAATAACAAGAAAGGTCTGATGGTGTTCCGTGTGATTGTTCTGGGCATGGTTATGTTTGGTTCTCTGGCCACACTGCCAACCGTATGGTCACTGGCGGACGTCTCGATGGGGCTGATGGCGATTGTCAACCTGGTAGCGATTCTGCTGCTGTCTGGCATCGTGATCAAACTGGCGAAAGACTACAACCGTCAGTTGGATGCTGGCAAAGTACCGACTTTTGATGCCAACGATTATCCAGAGCTGAAATCTCAGCTGGAAGAGGGTATCTGGGACAACAACCGGAAAAACTGATTGTTCCCCGCTATTACAATGATTGAAAAAGCCATGCAGACAATGCATGGCTTTTTTTATAAGCTAATAGCAAATCATAATCAGGAAAGAAAAGTCATGCTTATTGTAGTTTCTCCGGCCAAAACGCTCGACTATGAATCGCCACTGGCGACCGAAAACTATACCCAACCAGAACTGACGGAACACTCAGCCGAGTTGATCGAGGAGTGCCGTAAGCTGACCCCGGCGGATGTATCTGCATTGATGAAAGTCAGTGATAAAATTGCCGGGCTGAATGTGGCGCGTTTTGCCGAATGGAGCCCGACATTTACGCCGGATAATTCGCGTCAGGCGATTCTGGCGTTTAAAGGCGATGTCTATACCGGGCTGGACGCGCAAACGCTGAGCGATGCCGATTTTGAGTACGCTCAGAAACACCTGCGCATGCTCTCCGGACTGTATGGTTTGCTCAAGCCACTTGATCTGATGCAGCCTTACCGCCTTGAAATGGGTACCAAGCTGGCCAATGCCCGTGGTACGAATCTGTATCAGTTCTGGGATACGATTATTACCAATAAGCTGAACGATGCTTTGCAGGCTCAGGGCGATAATGTACTGATTAATCTGGCATCAAACGAGTATTTCAAAGCGGTGAAACCGAAACATCTCGACGGCCAAATCATTACACCAGTGTTTAAAGATTGTAAAAACGGCCAGTACAAAGTGATCAGTTTCTACGCCAAGAAAGCGCGTGGCATGATGGCTCGCTATATTATAGAGAACCGCATCGAGTCGGTCGCGCAGCTGACTCAGTTTGATACGGCCGGTTACTACTTCGTGGAAGAAGAATCGACGCCAACCGAACTGGTGTTCAAACGCGAAGAGCAGGCTTAACCGAGAGATTTTCAGGAGACGGAAATGCTGACATGGTTCAAACGTGTACTGGCACGCTACGATGCCTGGTGTCAGTCGATGGGATTGACGCCGGAGAACAAACGCAGTTGCGTGCCTTATCGCAAGGATCCACTGCATGACAAGCGTGAATCCTGATTTTTCTCCTTTGTTCGACACGCATTGCCATTTTGACTTTGACGTGTTTGCCGACGATTTTCCCGCTCAGTTGTCGACCGCGCGACGTCATGGTGTGACCCGTTTATTGCTGCCAGCTATTGGTCCGGATAACTGGCAGCGTCTGCTGACACTGAGCAGTGAACATCGCGAGCTGTTTATCGCTCTTGGTTGCCATCCCTATTTTCTCCATCGTTACCAATTGAGCGACTTGGATCGCTTAGCCAGCTTATTGACACGCCGTTCACAGCAGTGCGTGGCCGTGGGGGAGTGCGGGCTAGATTTTGCTATTGATGTTGAGGTCAGCTTGCAGGAGCAGTTTCTGTTGGCTCAGATTGCGCTGGCGGAGCAACATCGGCTGCCCTTGGTTTTGCATTGTCGAAAAGCTCATAACCGATTGCTGCAATTGCTCAAGCAGACTCGTTTTTCTTATGGCGGTGTGCTGCACGGATTTGCAGGCAGTTACCAACAGGCCATGCAGTTTGTTGAGCTGGGATTTAAGATCGGAGTTGGTGGCACTATCACCTATAGTCGCGCAAAAAAGACGCGAAATGCGATTGCTCAATTGCCATTGGAGGCCTTAGTTCTGGAGACGGATTCTCCGGATATGCCACTGATGGGATACCAAGGTGAGCCCAATCACCCCAAGCGTTTAGCTCAGATACTGGAGGCATTGGTCGTACTGCGCCAAGAGGATAAGCAAACGGTTGCTAGTTCTGTTTGGAAAATAAGCAATCTGGCGTTCGGTATTTGTGAATAGTTTCTAAAGAAATTGTTCGTTGCCTACCCAGAAATCGGCCGAATAGTGATACATTTCACATTAATGAGTGAACGCATTATGAATCTTATAAGAAAGTGTGAGGGCGGCGTTACTTTATGTCTGACGGGCTGAGTATAATTGCCCGCGCTTAAGAGCTCCATTTTGTAACACGCCAACAAACAACTTATAAGGAAGTCATAAACTATGAGCCTGTTTATGAGCCTGATCGGCATGGCAGTACTGCTGGGAATTGCATACCTACTGTCAGACAACCGAAAAGCTATTAAATTAAGAACCGTGGGTGGTGCATTTGCTATCCAATTCGCAATCGGTGGTTTCGTTCTTTACGTACCATGGGGTCGTGACCTGCTGGCAGGTTTCTCTGCTGGTGTTCAGAACGTTATCGACTACGGTAAAGACGGCATCACTTTCCTGTTTGGCAGCCTGGTTAACTTCTCTGTTGACGGAATCGGCTTTATTTTTGCCTTCCAGGTGCTACCAACCGTTATCTTCTTCTCTGCACTGATCTCAGTTCTTTACTACCTGGGCGTCATGCAGTGGGTCATCAAGATTTTAGGTGGCGGCCTACAAATGGCTCTGGGTACTTCACGTGCCGAGTCTATGTCTGCAGCGGCTAACATTTTCGTGGGTCAAACTGAAGCACCGTTGGTTGTGCGTCCGTTTGTACCTCGCATGACTCAGTCTGAGCTGTTTGCAGTAATGTGTGGTGGCCTGGCATCGGTAGCTGGTGGTGTTCTGGCGGGTTACGCATCAATGGGTGTGCCTCTTGAATATCTGGTTGCAGCGTCATTTATGGCGGCGCCAGGTGGTCTGCTGTTCGCTAAGATCATCAAGCCGGAAACGGAAGAAGCTAATGAAGATCTTGATGCTGATATCGATGGCGGTGACGACAAACCGGCAAACGTGATCGATGCAGCTGCTGGCGGTGCTTCTATGGGTCTGCAACTGGCTCTGAACATCGGTGCGATGTTGCTGGCATTCATCGGTTTGATCGCGCTGATCAACGGTATGCTGGGCGGCATCGGTGGCTGGTTGGGTCACCCTGAGCTGACTCTGGAACTGATCCTGGGTTGGGTATTTGCTCCACTGGCGTTTGTTATCGGTGTTCCATGGAGTGAAGCTACACTGGCTGGCTCTTTCATCGGTCAGAAACTGGTGGTAAACGAATTCGTAGCGTACCTGAACTTTGTGCCTTACGTGGGTGAAAATGCTCAAGTAGTCGCAGCAACAGGCGCGCAACTGTCTGAGAAGACAACGGCAATCATCTCGTTTGCTCTGTGTGGTTTTGCTAACCTGTCATCTATCGCTATTCTGCTGGGTGGTCTGGGTGGTATTGCTCCGAACCGTCGTCACGACATCGCTCGTTACGGTATGAAAGCGGTAGCAGCAGGCACACTGTCTAACCTGATGGCAGCAACAATTGCTGGCTTCTTCCTGTCTTTCTAAGTAAGTAGAGTCAGACTATATAGACGCCACGATAACTCGCCCCGTAGCAAGAGATTGCTGCGGGGCGTTTTTCGTTTTTCACGCTGCAAAAACACAGCGATGGAAAAACTGAGATACAAACCGTTTGCGCTCTCAGCCCAACTACAGTTTTGCGATAAATACCTATAC
>NZ_WXWP01000207.1:0-9023 GCF_009904765.1 Vibrio sp. V39_P1S14PM300 | reverse complement strand
TGATAATGTTTTCTGTTGTGAGCCGCGGAAATCTTGAAGTCTCGCCGAAGGTGTTGCGGGGGCAGCGGAAGATGTGTATAAGAAGCAGCTGTATATACGTAGAGAAAAGCGGGTCAGTACGATGCATGACGTAATCCTCGCAACCTTTGCCGGGTTCGTGGTTGGAGTCTTGTTTTCAGTCATCAAGTTGCCTGTTCCTGCCCCGCCTGTGTTGGCCGGAGTGATGGGAATTGTCGGGGTATACTTAGGTGGCGTGACGTATCAATGGATCATTGAGAAGTTTTTTAGCTAGCGCGGATTTATACAGGGAGTATGATTGGCGCTGGTGGTGGATTCGTCTGCCCGATATACACGTTAGACACCGCAATCGCAGATTGTTGTGCCATAGACCAAACTGGTACTGTGCGGTGACAAGGATAGCAATTGGCATGTATTCGCTGTATATGCCGAGTCTTCAGGGAACCAAGTCCGTTCATTAATGACTGTTCAGCCATATCACCATATCAGTGAGGCTGAAGGGTAAAATTTTTGAATATTGATCGGAGATAGAAATGAGCGATTTAAAAGCAGCCGCGCTACGCGCACTTAAATTAATGGATCTGACGACGTTGAATGATGATGACACTGATGCCAAGGTCATCCAACTTTGTCACGATGCTAAAACACCGGTAGGTACCACTGCTGCAATCTGTATTTACCCTCGCTTTATTCCTATTGCTAAGAAGACACTTCGTGAGCAAGGTACACCAGACGTTCGTATCGCAACGGTCACGAACTTCCCACATGGTAACGATGACATTGATATCGCTGTTGCTGAAACCAGAGCTGCCGTTGCTTACGGTGCGGATGAAGTTGACGTTGTATTCCCATACCGCGCGTTGATGGCCGGTGATGAGACAGTGGGTTTCGAGCTGGTAAAACAGTGTAAAGAAGCGTGTGGCGATATTTTGCTGAAAGTGATCATCGAAACGGGTGAGCTGAAAGAAGAAGCGCTGATCAAGAAAGCGTCACAAATCTGTATTGAAGCCGGTGCGGACTTCATTAAAACCTCAACCGGTAAGGTGGCGGTGAACGCTACACCGGAATACGCCCGCATGATGCTGGAAGTGATCCGTGACATGGGTGTCGCGGAAACAGTAGGCTTTAAGCCTGCAGGCGGTGTTCGCACTGCTGAAGACGCAGCACAGTACCTGGCAATGGCCGATGACATCCTGGGTGATCACTGGGTTGACGCGCGCCACTACCGCTTTGGTGCTTCAAGCCTGCTAACAAATCTACTGAATACATTAGAAGTAACGGACCAGGTCGCTGACCCTTCAGCGTACTGAGACTAACGTCTGAACGATGGTGAGCGAGCGCTCACCATCTTACCTCTTATCCTACATACCATGGCTCTGCACTCAGAGCTTGGGAGGCACTAATGTATTTACCTCAGGAAATTATCCGCAAAAAACGCGATGGCGAAGTTCTTACCGCCGACGAAATCAATTTCTTTATTCAGGGCGTGGCGAAAAATACGGTCTCGGAAGGGCAGATCGCTGCTTTCGCGATGACGATTTTCTTCAACGAGATGACCATGGATGAGCGGATTGCACTGACGTGTGCGATGCGCGATTCGGGCATGGTCATCGACTGGAGCCACATGAACTTTTCTGGCCCGATCGTGGATAAGCACTCCACCGGTGGTGTGGGGGATGTGACATCGCTAATGTTGGGGCCAATGGTCGCAGCTTGTGGCGGTTTTGTGCCTATGATTTCTGGCCGTGGTTTGGGTCACACCGGCGGAACGCTGGACAAACTGGAAGCGATTCCTGGTTACAACATTACACCGACCAATGATGTGTTTGGTGAGGTGACGAAGGATGCTGGCGTGGCGATTATTGGCCAGACTGGCGATCTTGCTCCGGCAGACAAACGGGTCTACGCCACACGTGATATTACTGCGACTGTGGATAACATCTCACTGATCACGGCATCGATTTTGTCGAAAAAACTGGCCGCGGGTCTGGACTCTCTGGTCATGGACGTCAAAGTCGGCTCCGGAGCCTTTATGCCGACGTATGAGGCGTCGGAAGAGCTGGCCAAGTCGATTGTGGCAGTGGCTAACGGTGCCGGCACTAAGACCACGGCAATCCTGACGGACATGAACCAGGTTCTGGCGTCATCGGCGGGCAATGCGGTTGAAGTACGTGAAGCCGTGCAGTTCCTGACGGGGGAATACCGTAATCCTCGTCTGCTGGAAGTGACCATGGCACTGTGTGCTGAGATGTTGGTGCTGGGCAAACTGGCCACAGACAGCGACGATGCGCGCGCTAAGTTGCAACAAGTGCTGGATAACGGCAAAGCGGCTGAGTGTTTTGGCAAAATGGTCGCGGGCCTGGGTGGTCCGAAAGACTTTATTGAACATTACGACAACTATCTGGAAAAAGCCGAGATTATTAAGCCGGTGTACGCTGAACAATCCGGAGTTGTCAGTGCGATGGACACCCGCGCGATTGGTATGGCTGTCGTGGCGATGGGGGGCGGCCGCCGTGTGGCGACCGACAGCATCGACTACGCTGTCGGGTTTGATCACTTTATTCGCCTTGGCGAAACGGCCGGTGCCGACAAGCCTCTGGCGATGATCCACGCACGAACTGAAAAGCAGTGGCAGGAAGCGGCCAAGGCTCTGAAAGCGGCGATTAAGGTGGGGGGAGAGTACACAGCAACCCCAGACGTATACCGTCAAATCCGCGCTGAAGACGTATAAACATCAACAAGGCCCACCGGTCGCTGACGTGTCCGGTGAGCCTGAGGAACAAGCAATGAAAAGAGCATTTATTTTAGTCCTGGACTCCTTTGGGATCGGTGCCGCTGCAGACGCAGAGCAATTTGGGGATGTTGGTTCAGACACGCTGGGTCATATTGCCGATCAGTGTGCGGCCGGTGAGGCCGACAATGCGCAGCGCCAGGGCGCGTTGACGTTGCCAAACCTGTCCAAGCTCGGGTTGGCGATGGCGCACAAAGAGTCCACTGGACGTTTCGCACCAGGTCTGGAGCAGAACGCGGACATCATCGGCGCGTATGCGCATGCGGCAGAGCTCTCGTCAGGTAAAGATACGCCGTCAGGCCACTGGGAAATTGCCGGCGTACCTGTGTTGTTTGAATGGGGCTACTTTACCGACAAACAAAACAGCTTCCCGAAAGCCCTGACAGACCGCATCCTGGAGCGTGCCGGACTGGATGGTTTCCTTGGCAACTGCCACGCGTCTGGTACTCAGGTGCTGGACGATCTTGGTGAAGAGCACATGAAGACGGGCCAGCCAATCTTCTACACCTCTGCGGACTCGGTGTTCCAAATTGCCTGTCACGAAGAGACTTTCGGCCTGGATCGCTTGCTGGATCTTTGCCAGATCGCACGTGAAGAGCTGGAAGATTACAACATTGGGCGTGTGATCGCGCGTCCGTTCATCGGCCCGGGTAAAGGGCAATTCGAGCGTACTGGCAACCGCCGTGATCTGTCTGTTGAGCCACCTTCTGCTACCGTGCTGCAAAAACTGGTGGATGAGAAGCAGGGCGATGTGGTGTCTATTGGTAAGATTGCCGATATTTACGCTCATTGTGGGATCACCAAGAAAGTGAAAGCGACCGGTATTCCGGCACTGTTCGACGCAACGGTCGAACAAATCCAGGCGGCGGGCGACAATACGATTGTCTTCACCAACTTCGTTGATTTTGATTCGGCGTACGGCCACCGCCGTGATGTTGCAGGCTACGCCGCCGCGCTGGAGTACTTTGACCAGCGTCTGCCGGAAGTGCTGGACATTATGCAAGACGATGACGTGCTGATCCTGACGGCCGACCACGGCTGCGATCCAACCTGGCCTGGCACTGATCATACCCGTGAACATATCCCGGTGATCGTCTACGGTAAGAAAGTCGCACCGGGCTCGTTGGGCCGTCGTGACTCATTTGCCGACATCGGTCAGTCGCTGGCGTCCTATTTCGGAACCTCAGCGATGGATTACGGTAAGAACTTCCTGTAATACGAGCTGCGGCCACGAGCAGAGGCCGCCTGGAAATGAATCGAACGCCGGGCAACACTCCCGGCGACTCAGAAGAAAGGAATAAACAATGGCTACTCCACATATCAATGCTGAAATGGGTGCTTTTGCGGATGTTGTACTGATGCCGGGCGATCCATTGCGGGCGAAATACATAGCGGAAACGTTTCTGGATGACGTAGTGCAGGTGTGTGATGTGCGCAACATGTACGGTTTCACTGGTACTTATAAAGGTCGTAAAGTGTCGGTCATGGGGCACGGTATGGGTATTCCGTCGTGCTCTATCTACGCCACTGAGCTGATCAAAGATTTCGGTGTGAAGAAAATCATTCGCGTCGGTAGCTGTGGTGCGGTCAGCGAAGACATTAAAGTGCGTGATGTGGTGATCGGCATGGGCGCGTGTACCGATTCGAAAGTGAACCGTATCCGTTTCAAAGGCCACGACTTCGCGGCGATTGCAGACTACAAGATGGTGAAAGCAGCTGAGGAAGCGGCAACGGCACGTGGCATTGAAGTGAAGGTCGGTAACCTGTTCTCGGCAGAGCTGTTTTACACGCCGGATCCTGACATGTTTGACGTGATGGATAAATACGGCATTGTCGGTGTAGAGATGGAAGCGGCAGGCATCTACGGTGTCGCCGCCGAGTATGGCGCGAAAGCGCTGACCATCTGTACTGTCTCTGACCACATCAAAACGGGTGAGCAAACCACCTCAGATGAACGCCAAACCACGTTCAACGACATGATGGTGATCGCTCTCGACTCCGTATTGTTGGGTGATAAGCAGTAAGATTACCGGCTCTCAACGATAAAAACCTCAGCCATGGCTGCATGGCTGAGGTTTTTTGTCTCTGAAAAATTTGACGTTAGTGCGGCAGAATGTCGCGCAGCAGCAGGTTTTCCCCTTTGGCTTTTTTCTTACGTCGGATCACCAGCGGCAGCAGCAGACCGATGATGAAGCTTAGTAGGATCATGGTGTACATGTAGCGATCGCTTTTACGGTAATAGTGATCTGAAATCGCCGTTACTTTGCCAGTCTCAAACGTAACACGCACAAAACCGATCAGGTTATTCTCGTGAAAAACCGGCTCCACCAGTTGTTGGCGGCCGATGCGGGCCGTGGCCAGCGGGGTATCCAGTCCGAGAACTTCACGGGCGGATAAAGCATCATCACTGGCCGCCAGTCGTACACCTTCGGCATCGTAAATCGTCGCGTCAAACACCAGATTATCTTTCGCCAGTTGGTTCGTCAGTTTGAGCAGGCCTTCTTGATCCTGCTGGACGATCATGTCACCAGCGGACAATGATGCCTGAGAGATCAGAACCTTGGTCAGTGTTTCCAACTGATTGTTCTGGATCTTCTCGTTGCCTTTGCTGATTTTGACGCTGTTAACGGCGATCACACCGATCATGGCGATCAGGGACAGAACAATCAGGACCCGGAGGGCGACTCGAAACGAAAAAAGTGAAGAGTCCATAATATTCCTAACCACAATAATTTTGGTTTTCGCTCATATTGAGACTTGCGTAGTTAAATTGCAATAGGTTAACGTTTCAGAAGATTTAACAAAAATTCGGATACGGAACCGCAAACATGGAAAAGTTAACGACACTGCCGATCAGGCGCTATTCCTCATTGGTGAACCGCTTACCAGAAACCCGCCGCGCCACGTTGCATGACAAACAGCGTGCCAACTGGATAGTGTTTGGCGGCTACCTGACCGCAGAGCTGTTTGATGACATCGACTTCTTTACCGGTTATTACAACGCAGTAGTGGATTGTTGGAAGGTTGGGCCCTACGAAGTTGCTCTGATGGAAGGCGAGCTGACGGGCGAGCATGAGAAAATCCTCCAAGCTATGGAGCTGGATTATGCCTGGCTGAATGATATTCCGGATCTGTCTAAACCGGGGTTGATCGTGATGGACATGGACTCGACCGCGATTCAGATCGAATGCATTGACGAGCTGGCCAAGCTGGCTGGCGTGGGGGAAGAAGTGGCGGAAGTGACCGAGCGGGCAATGCTCGGGGAACTGGACTTTGAGCAAAGTCTGCGTCAGCGCGTGGCCAAATTGGCAGGAGCGGATGAAGCCATCCTAGACACCGTACGCCGCGATTTGCCCTTGATGCCGGATCTGCCCGAGTTGGTGAACACCCTCAACGCCATGGGCTGGAAAACCGCGATCGCTTCGGGCGGCTTTACTTATTTCTCCGATCATCTCAAGCAAACGCTGGGTCTGCATCATGCGCAGTCCAATCAATTAGAAATCGTTGCTGGTAAGCTGACGGGCAAGGTCGTCGGTGATGTCGTGTCGGCGCAGACGAAAGCGGACATTCTCGAACAGCTTGCCGATCAGTATGAGATAGAAGCGCACAACACGGTGGCGGTCGGTGATGGGGCGAACGATCTGGTGATGATGAAAGCTGCCGGTTTGGGCGTGGCGTATCATGCCAAACCGAAAGTGGAAGCTCAGGCTCAGTCTGCTGTGCGTTACAGCGGACTCGGTGGGGTGTTGTGTATCTTATCTGCCGGGCTGGTCAAGCAACAGAAAATCAGTTGGAAGCGTCAGCCTTAAACAAAAAAGCGAGGCTCAGCCTCGCTTTTTTTAACGTGTCAGTTCGAGCCTGATCAACACCTCTTCGGTGATATCTACGATCTCGCCATAACCGGCGATGGCGTTGATGTCCTTTTCCAGCGTCCGTGCCTGAAACAGGCTGATCGGCGCCAGCTCGGCGATGTCTTTGCGCAGTAGTTCGGTCATGGGGTCAAAGACCGGCACCCCGGAGAGTCGCAAAGCATAAAACTCACCGAAATTTTGTGCATTCTTGATAAACTCAATCCGCTCTTTGGTGCTGGTAAACTCACTCAATAGTTTGGTCTGAACCGACTGAATCCGGCTTCCGAACTTGATCGCAGCCAGATAAATTTCATGGTATTGCGGCTCCGCACCATCAATCCGTTTCATTGGTTGTGATAACAAGGTACTGCTGCGTCCTTTGAAGACCGGTTCTAACGACAGTTTGTGGTCATGGCCGAGTTTGGCAAACAATGCCAGATAGGGTTGGAGCGGGTAATTGACCCCAATCATTCTCGGGCAAAGCGTCGCGGCGCGCTTTTCGACAAAAATTGGCGAGCAGACCATTTTATCCAGCAACACATGATGCAGACTCTCCAGCAGTGCATTGCTGGGCAGCAGTTCCTGTTTGGCAGTCAGTTTATCCAGGTTATGTTCAATCAACCGGTTGAGGAAGGTGACGGTTTTGGCGGTTTCCCGGGTATCTTCAATCACCAGTTGCACGCGCTGTCCTTCCGGACTGATACGGATCACCCGGTAAGGCACCCGGGTCAGCGGCAGTTCTTTGTCGTACAGCTGTAACTCGTGAAAATTAATGTAGCATTTGTCACCCACTTTCGCGTTGAGCCGCTCCGTCAGGTCCACAAATAGTCCGCGTTTCGAGATATCCAGTGTGCTACCGGCAATGAGTTGTTGCTGGAACCTCAGCTCTAACGGTGACTGAAACTGATAGCGCGGCTCTTTGCGCCGCGAGCGGGCATCAAAGTAAAGACTGAGTGGCTGGTTGGTGCTCTGGCGCGAGTGGCAGAACTTTTTCAAGGCGTTGGCATCCAGGCGCGGTTTGTCAGACAGCAGATAGTCGTGTGCTACTTCATGATTGGCGATTTCCTGCAAAATACCGCAGTGAGTCAGTGACTCGGTCGCCAAAGACAACTCCGTCGCGTGTTGGCTGAGTTCCTGACGCTCCTCTTCCGACAGTTCAAACACCGATAAACGGAAAGCTTTCCAGCTCTCGCGCTTAGCGCCGACATGCCAGAACAGTTGGCGCTCTTCTCGAGTGGCCTCCGGCATCATCATCGAGAAGAACAGACTCTTATCCTGATGTTCGTGGGTGAATGAGTAGAGCATATTGTTGCTACCGCGCATGCCCGGACGCGTCAGTAAGTCCATACGCTGTGCATTGAACAGGCTGCTCAGGGCTTGCTGATTGCGTTCGTCGTGCCAGTACTGCCAGATGGGCTGATTGTTCTCCGTCATCAGTACCAGTTTGAGTTCGTTACCACTGAAAAAGAGCGGCAGGTTGCAGGTGTGCTTGAGGTAGGTGTGTTCAAACCCGCGAGTACGGGCCCGAATGATTTTATCCTGATTGTCGTGACGGGCGCGTTGCGATTCACTGTGCAGTGCTTCAATGATCGCCAGTTCAATGGCTTTGGATTCGGTCAGGCGGATGGTGCGCAGAAATTTTACCGCGTCGTTGTCGTACGAGTCATCAATGCCAACCACCCGGTATTGAAACGGCTTGGCAATCCCGTCCACCGTTGAACTCTTACTCAGCTCAACAAATTGAACCGTGATGATCTCACCGAGTTTATAGTTGAACGCGGTTGGTACTTTAAAGCGTGCGCCGGAAGCGGACAGATCCACACTCACCCCATGCACCAACTGGGCGCTGGGCAGGATGATTTCCACTTGAGAAGAGAGTTTGAGCCGGTTCTCTTTGCGCTTCAGGTCATAGCCGAGCGTAACGGGCTCCAGCTCATACGGGCTTTTGGCGCTGGTAAGCTCGCGATCTGAACGCTGACCGCGCTGCTGCATGATGCGGAAATTATTGTGGGTGTTCTGCATCGCCTCCCACACGCCTTCGGTATAAGCGCCGAATTTTTTGATGTTTTTGTGATAGGCGTTGAACGCCACATCATCAAGCCAGTGCGACAGACCGTCCAACAGGTACTCACGGCACTCACCCTGAACCCGGCCGCGTAAGTCGATGGCTCGTGAGCAGGGGGCCATAATCCGGTTCAGTTCCATTTTGACCAGCAGGCGAAAGGCAGGCGAATGTCCTTCGGTCAGTTGTGAAAGCACGAAGTCAAAGTCGTCTGCCTGATAGGCAGGGATCAGCTGCTCTGCGAGCGAGAGAATTTCGGTTTGCTGCATATTTTTCTGTTAGAGTGTCCTTACTATATGAC
>NZ_WXWP01000303.1:0-14450 GCF_009904765.1 Vibrio sp. V39_P1S14PM300 | reverse complement strand
AAGCAGTTTATGAGACTATTAGAACATAACCTTTAAAGATATAGATTCCGTTTTTTAACATAAGTGGTAAATAAATTACCAATTTACGTACAAAAACTAGCTTTAATCACTAACAAAGGATTCTAGTGATCGAATTTTTGTTGAAAGGATAGAAAAACGTTATTTAGTTACAGAAATCAGAGAGCAAGACGGCGAGTAAATCGAGATCTTCGGCTAAGGGACTGGATTGATTATCCAGGGCTTCTCCTACTCGCTCGATGACATCTGCCGCTGGTTGTGTCAGCTGCACGCCCAGCACCTGCTTTATTTTGTTTAAACGCAGGCGCGCATCTTGGTATTTATGGTTTTCAATGTCCACATAGAGGGCCACCAGGCTTTCTTCGTGAATCACCACTGAAGGCTGTTGAGAAGTCGCTTCACTGACAAACTGATACAGTAGCGGCGAGTAGCGATACAGAGCGTCATCCAGTTCGTTTTCGTCGATGGGTTTGGCAACAATATGGTTGGCGCCCGCGTTCATCATCCGCTGCTGGGTTTCTTTAAACACATCCGCCGTGCAACCAAAGATCAACGTTCTGGCTTTGCGGTTTTGCAACTGACGAATGGCTTTAATCGCCTCCACACCGTCCATAACCGGCATATGGTTGTCCATCAGGATCAAGTCGTAGTGTTTATCCAGTAACTGGCGCACCGCGCGCTCGCCGTTTTCCACACAGTCACAAATAAACCCTTTGGAACGCATGAACGTTTCCATAATGATGGTGTTGGTGCGGTTATCCTCGACAATCAAACAACGTAAACCGGTGTAGTCCAGCTTGCTGTGCGTCTCGACCTCCACCGTGCCAGGTTCACACGGCTCAACGGCAATCAGAACGTCAAAGTTGCTGCCAATACCCTCCTCGCTGACCACAGTAACATCTCCGTCCATCAGCTCACAGATTTGCTTGACGATCGCCAATCCCAATCCGGTGCCCCCAAAGCGGCGGGTGGTTGAAGACTCGGCCTGCTCGAAAGGTTTGAATATCCGCCGCTGCGCTTCTTTAGCGATCCCGATCCCGGTATCTCGCACTTTCACCGATAAATAGGTTTTGTCGTTCATCTCGACTTCTTTGAGGTACACCTCGACAAAGCCTAAAGAGGTGAATTTGATCGCATTGTTGAGCAAGTTAAACAATACTTGACGAATACGTGCCTTGTCAGACAGATACCAACGCCCCGGCTCTACTTCCGAGAACACCTTAAACTGCAAGCCTTTCTCAAAACACAGCGTGTGGTAGACGCTGTTAATACTGCCGATGATCGAGTCGAGCGGGAATGGGGCGTGTTCCAGTTCCAGGTGCCCCTGCTCTATTTTGGAGAAATCGAGGATTTCGTTGAGCAACGTCATCATATGATCGCCAGATTCATAGAGTGATTTCATGTATTTACGCTGCTCATCCGTCAGATCGCTTTTCAGCAAGATCTGCGCAGTACCCAGCACGCCGTTCATCGGGGTGCGAATCTCATGAGACAAGGTGGCCAGAAAGGCGCTTTTTGCTTTGGTCGATGCCTGCGCTTTGACTTTCTCGGCTTCCAGATAGACCGTCTTCTGGTTAAAGCTGTCGATCAGATGGCGAATTTCATCCTGACTGCGATAATCCATATCGATGATCCCTCCTTCGCGGGAGGCGTCGACTTCCTGAGCAATCAATACAATCGGTTTGAGTAGATAGCGATTCAATAAATAGTAGCCCAGCATAACGCACAGCAACAAAATCGGCAGCAAGGCAAACTCGACCTGCGATACCAACTGATAGACTTCATCGTTGATCCGCCGCTGGGCGTTCACCACGTCCATCTGCCAGCGAAAATCCCCGAAGGACAATTCACTGATGTACACACCTTTCGCGATCCGGAAGTTGTGTTCAGTGATCGCATCACCATACGCGTCACGCAAAAACACACCGAGTTGGTGGTCTTCGGCCATGCGACTGACAAAATCAATCAGGCTGTTGAGCGACAGGTCCACCGTGGCCACACCGGCAAATGCGCCATTGACGAAATACGGTGAAGAGGCAGTAAGCATCTGAATGTGGGTATAAGGGTCAATGTAGACTCGCGACCAGGCGATGCTTCCAGGCTGCGCGCTTGCAGACGTAATGTACCAGGTTTCGCGATCGTAACCGCCGGACTGAGGGTTGTTCCAGGAATAAACCCGATCGACGTGCCCCTGTTCAGTACGGTTATAAAACAAGCTGGCGTAGGCGGTATCCGGGCGTACCGAATAAGGTTTGGGCCACAGCCCGCCACTCACCGTCACACCATTAATCACAGAAAATAGCGACCGTAATGCTTTGTCTTGACCCTGCGCATCCTGACCGCTTTGCCCGATGCTGACGATACTTTGTAATATGCCCATTGAGCTGTTGAGCGGTTCCACAACCTGAGCGGCAAGCAATTCGGTTCGGGAATCGAGGTTTTGCTCCAGCGTGAAGCGGAGCGGCGGTTCAACCACGAGGTAACTGACCGTCCCGATAGTGGCGATAATAAAGCAGAGATAGACGGCGAGAGCAAAGATGCTCTTACGCTTAAGCGAGGAACGAATTTCCATAAGTGATTGATTATCTCCTTCTATCTAAAAGCTATAGCGAATGCTGTAAGGCATCAAGTCTTTTTATCTAATTCTATGACTGCTACTATGACGCCTGTTGAATTCATCACAGTGGTAATTACATTGACTCTACAAGAACTCCTCGCGCTGCCAGAGCTGCAGGGCAAGTTGCTCAATGAAGCAAAAACACACGGTTTCGTTACCGCGATGGCGGCTGCTCCTCATGAACTTTCTCCGCACGAATGGCTGCCGTTCCTTTGGGGCGGTGAAGAAGTGGCGCCCTTTTCTGATGGCGAACAACTGGAGTGCTACATTGAGGCGGTAATTGCCCTGTGGAATGGCTATCGCCCCGCTCTGCTCAACAACGGCTGGAGCTGGCCAGAGCTGTGTCAGTTAGACGAAGAAGAGATCGTCAACGAAGCCACGCGTGATTTTTGTGAAGGTGTTCTGCAAGGCTGGCAACTGTCACGCGACGATTGGGAAACCATCATGCCGGAAGACAGCGAAGACAACGCGCTACTGGGCGGCGTTCTGCTGTCTTTGAGCATGCTCTACGATCCGGAAACCTCAATTGCCACTCTGGCTGAACAAGGCATTGAGGGCTTAGAGCAGTTTGAAGAGATTTACAATGCGATGCCAACGATGCTAAGTGGTTTGGCTATGCGCGGCGCAATGCTGGCTGCCGATCAGTAAGCATTGACGTTACGGCAAAAAAACCTGGCTATTGCCAGGTTTTTTTATTTTTCCACCGCATGCCAGTCAAAGTCATCAATGCGTTCATCGGCGATGTAAAACACCCGATCGCCTGGATTGATCACGGTATCCAGCTCCGGGTTCAGTTGAATACCCCGCCCGCTGTCGATGGCAATGAGTGTCGCTTTGTGGCGCGCTTTGATGAAGGTAAACACCCGCTCAACACTGATGGCGTCACTGTGTTTGGGGTAGACGGTAGAATATTGTGTCATGCCTCGCGTTGAGGCCAGCAGCTCCTGGTGCAACTTGCTGGAGCCCGGATCCACCGCCGCTTTCGCCAGCATTTCAGCGCCAACCGCCGGAATACACTCGGCATTCGGGCAGTGTTGGCTCAGAAGCTCGCTGAGCGCTTCATCTTTAAAATACGCCAGCAAATGCGCGTTAGGATTACGGTTGGCGCAGTAGAGCGCTGCTGAGAGCGTCACGTCGTCTTCCAAGTTATCAACGATGATACAACTGGCCTGATCAATACTGGCGTTTTCCATTTCTTTTGCATCGGTGTAACTGTTGACGCGCACAAAACCGATTTCCCCGGGCAACGGATTCTCGATGTCACTGCGGCTGCACAATACAATCGGACGCTTACCGGTTTCTTCATGTTGCAGCATTCTGATCATGTGTATGGTGCGCTGGCCATTCCAGCCCAATAACAAGATATGATTGCTCAGATTCATTTTACGTTTCCCCAGAATTCCTGCTCTCCAATACTCTACCGCCTCGCTGGCAATACGACCCAGTAAAGCTGCAAACAAACTCAGCCCGGCCGGTATTACAAACAGCAACACCACCCATTTGCCCGCATCCGACTGCGGCGAGTAATCACCATAACCGACGGTCGAGGCCGTCACCATCAGGTAGTAGACAAACGTTGCCGGGTCGTCCGTCAGCGCCTGCTCGCCCGCCAAACGGAGCAACAGCCACGATAAGACTAAATACGTGATCAGAAACAACAACAGGTTGCGATTGCTGATGTCGAACAGTCGCGCATTGACCCATTGTTTGAACGTTAACCAGATTGACATTGATATTCCTGTGTGACGTCCACGATGTGTAACATGGGGTAAGTATCAGGCACAAAAAAACCAGCCGCTACGGGCTGGTTCTAATTCTGTGCACCTTATCAATCCGTTATGCATTGCCCTTGACTTGCATATTCAGTTGTTCTGCAAAGTCCAGCATGCGATTAAGAGGGATAAGCGATTTCACACGCACCTCTTCATCAACGAAGATTTCATGTTCCTTGCCGCCATCGCGCAACGCGCTTTCAATTGCACTCAGCCCGTTCATAGCCATCCAAGGACAATGCGCACAGCTGCGGCATGTCGCGCCAGCGCCGGCCGTTGGTGCTTCAATCAGCTCTTTTCCCGGCACCAGTTGTTGCATTTTGAAGAAGATGCCTTTGTCGGTGGCCACAATCATCTGTTGTTGCGGTAATGCTTTGGCCGCTTTGATCAACTGACTGGTCGAGCCGACAGCGTCGGCCAATTCCACAACGCTGGCTGGTGACTCCGGGTGAACCAGTATCGCGGCATTTGGGTACAGGGATTTCATTTTACGCAGGGCGTCGGCAGAAAATTCATCATGCACTACACATTCACCTTGCCACAGCAACATGTCTGCACCCGTTTTATTGGCAATGTACGAACCTAAGTGGCGATCCGGGCCCCAGATGATGGGTTTGTCTTCCGCATCCAGGTGTTCCACGATTTCAAGTGCAATACTGGAGGTCACCACCCAGTCTGCTCGCGCTTTCACTGCAGCCGACGTGTTGGCGTACACCACCACGGTGTGGTCCGGGTGCGCGTCACAGAATTCGGTGAACTTGTCCGCAGGGCAGCCCAGATCCAACGAACATTCAGCTTCCAGTGTGGGCATCAGAATTCGTTTCTCTGGTGTCAGAATCTTGGCTGATTCCCCCATAAAGCGCACGCCAGCAATGATCAGCGTAGACGCTGGATGGCGGTTGCCAAATTTGGCCATTTCCAGCGAATCACCGACGAAGCCGCCGGTTTCTTCCGCCAGAGCCTGAATTTCAGGGTCAGTGTAATAGTGGGCAATTAAGACCGCGTCTTTTTGCTTAAGCAGCGTCTTAATGTTGTCAATGTGGACTTGTTTTTGTGCTTTAGTCAGTGGAACTGGCTTGGGTGGAAACGGGTATACGGTATCTATTTTATCTAATATGTGGCTCATTGCTCTTGCCTACGCAACTTCCAGTAGTCCGCGTATTGTACACCTGTTAACAGCTGTGGATCAAAGAATAGCAAAAGAGGCTGACGGGCAGCCTCTTCTCATACGCATCTGGTTTCTATTTGAGCTTTTGCTTGGCAAGCTCAGCAGAAGCGCTGGTCGGATACTCGTCGACCACTTGCTTATAGAACTTTTGTGCCTGTGCATCATTGTTGTTGCGCTCGGCAATATCACCCAGCTTCACTAATGCATCTGCACGTTTGTTGGACTCTTCGTACGTCAGTACGGCAGCGAAGCTCTTGGCAGCGTCTTTATCCTGCTTTTTGGCAAAATAAAGCTGACCCAGCCAGTAATGCGAGTTCGCGGTAAAGGACGAATCCGGATAATCTTTCTGGAATTTTTGGAAGGCCGCAATGGCACCGGTGTAATCACGCTTTTTCAGGATCATATCAACCGCATCCTGATACGCGGCCTGCTCGCTGGCGTTAGTACTAAACGTACCACCGGCCGACTTGGCAGACGGCGCTTTGCCGCTCGTTGCGGCTTTAGGCGCGGAATTCATCTCGCTACGCAGTTTATCCAGTTCGACAAACAGCTCACGCTGACGTTGCAACATCTGCTGCATGTCATGGTTGTTCTTTTCAAGTTGACCACGCAGGCTGCTGACTTCGTGTGACAGCTCGTCAATTTGCTGCTGCATCTGAATCTGCAGGCGGTTACGACTTTGTAGCATGCGCTCCAGGCGTGCGACATCCGTCTCGTTGCCGCTGGCTGACGCAGACGCGCGAGATGAAGATGAGGAGTTTGATAGATCAGATACTGGGGCTGGTGCAGCGAACGCCAGGTTCGCTGCACTTGCCAGTAACGTAAGCGCGGTAATTCGCTTTAAGTTACTGAACATGAGGCATTTCCTCGATTAGTAAACCAGAACAGCGCGGCGGTTCTTAGCGTACGCTTCTTCTGAGTGAGACAGAAGAAGTGGCTTTTCTTCACCGTAGCTGACGATAGACATTTGGCTTGGCATTACACCCAGAGCTTCCAGGTATTTCGCGACTGCCTGTGCACGACGCTCACCCAGTGCGATGTTGTACTCAGGAGTACCACGCTCGTCTGCGTGACCTTCGATAGTAACGTTCACTGAAGGGTTCTTCACCAGGTATGCCGCGTGTGCAGCCAGCATATCTTCGTAATCGCCAGCGATCGTTGAGTTATCGAATGCAAAGTAAATAGTTTGGTTCTCACGTAGCGCTTGCTCTTTCAGCTCTTGCTCAGTCAGTTGACCGTTGCCATCGATTGGCGATACCACTGTAGTATCAACACCGTTAGCAGAACCTGACGTAGACTGGTTAGTTTCAGAGCCTGAAGCGTTAGCCGCTTCATCACTTGAACTACATGCAGTCACTGCAAGTACTGGTAGCGCAATCAGCAGCCCTTTAAGAACTTTGTTAAGTTGCATTTTGTTTTTTCCTTACTTTTTTGTATTTACTTGCTATAAAAACGGTGACCACGCCGGCGCTCTTACACGCCCGTTAGTTGCCGGTAGTCTAGCCTTAAATCGCCCATCAATCGACACCATCGACAGAACGTTTGTGTCGTTATAGATAGAGCTGTAGATAACCATACCGCCGTTCGGAGCGATACTTGGCGACTCATCCAGTTTTGTTTGCGTCAAAACTTGCACTGCGCCGGTCTCTAAATCTTGTTTTGCCAGGTTAAAACCTGAGTTGCTGCGGTGAACCATCACCAGGAAGCGGCCATCCGGAGTGATTTGTCCGCCCTGATTCTGCATCCCTTGCCAGGTGACACGTTTGGTTGAATTGTCAGCCAGGTTGACCTGATAGATCTGCGGACGTCCACCACGGTCTGACGTGAAGATCAATGACTGACCATCCGGCGCCCAGTATGGTTCGGTGTTGTTGGCACGACCTGAAGTCACCTGAGTCAGTTTCTTGCTGTTCAAATCGAGAATGTACACTTGCAGGCTGCCGGTTTTAGACAATACCAATGCCAGCTTGCTGCCATCTGGTGAGAATCTTGGCGCACCGTTATGACGCGGGTATGACGTCATCTTCTCACGTTCACCTGAGTAGATATCCATCACGTAGATTTCTGCACGGCCATTCTGGAAACTGACGTACGCGAGCTTTTTGCCATCCGGAGACCAGGCTGGTGACATCAGAGGCTGTTTCGAACGCAATACCAGTCGCTCGTTGTAACCATCGTAGTCAGCCACACGCAGTTGGTACGGATACGTGTCTTTGTCGTTCACGACCACGTAAGCAATACGAGTCAAAAATGCACCACGCTCACCTGTCAGCTGCTCGTAGACCAGATCTGAGATTCGGTGAGCGTATTCACGCAGGCGGTTGGCTGGCACGGTGGCACGCTTATTAAACAAAACGTGGTCCTGAGCAGCAACGAGCTGGCCGTCATCACTCAATGCCTGGCTCTGGCCTTTCGTCAATTGACCACGGACCACATCGACTAACTGATAGCTGATCACGTAGTTACCATTGGCATCTTGCGTGATCGACCCTGTGAGCAGTGAATCCACCCCCAGAGACGTCCAAGACGGGTAATTCACTTCGGTATCACTGTATGGCGTCTGTGGCATTTTACTGGTCGCCACAGGGCTAAATTTACCACTGCGTTGCAGGTCAGAGGCGATGATCGCTGAGACATCCTGCGGCAGTTTACTCGCGCCTTCCCACTTAAAAGGTACGATCGCGATTGGTCGTGCTGAATCGACCCCTTCGGTAATCACCAACTCGAGCGCGGCATTCGCTGAGTTGGCAACGGTACACATCAGTAACGTTAACCCTAGCAATAATCGTTTGATCACGTTGGTCATCCTTTATTTAAAAATCAACGGTTAAGTTAATATTACGCAGTTGTTTGATCACATCTGGATCTTTGGACATCGGGAAGTTACCGACCTGACTGATCGCACTTTTTGCCGCGTTACACAGTCGTGAGTCACCACCCAATACAGACACACTGCTGACCACTGCGTCACTGCCAGTCGGAACCAGCTTAATATTAACCCGGCACGACTTTCCCAACAGGTAGTCGTCCTTGATGATTCGACTTTGAATCAACTGAGTGTAAATCGACGAGAATCGCGCCACTTCACTCGCCATATGCTGACCTTTCGCGGCCTGATTCTGCGCGGATTCATCTTCCAGGCCTGCAAAAATATCGTTCAGAGCCGCTTCCTGCTCTTTACGTTCACGCTCAATACGTTCCAAGCGTTCTTTCTCTTTGCGCGCTTTTTCTGCGGCCTCTTTGGCGGCTTTTTCTTTCGCCAGACGTTCTTTTTCGGCCTTTTCCGCCGCTTCACGCTGTTTACGCGCTTTCTCTTCGGCTTCCTTCGCTGCTTTCTCACGCGCTAAACGTTCTTGCTCAGCTTTTTGAATCGCCGCTTCTTTTTCTTTGCGTTCCGCTTCAAGCTTAGCAGCCCGCTCACGTTCCTTGCGAACCCGTTCTTCTTCGGCTTTGCGCTCCTGCTCTTTCTGCGCGCGCTGTTTTTCTGCCTCCCGGGCCGCTTGTGCGTCTTTCGCCTGCTGCTCTTTCAGCTTACGAATGCGCTCTTCTTCGGCTTTACGGTTTTTCTCCAGCTGTTCGCTTTCGCGTTTGAGTTTGTCCAGACGCTCCTGCTCTTTCTTCGCCGCAGCTTCACGCTGACTGCGAATTTGCTGAGCCTGTTTTTGCACGGCCGACGGATCAATGACAACCGCCTGAACCATCTGGCCACTTTGCTGTGGCTTATTCATCGTAAAGTCCGTGCCAAACAGCAGAGCCGCCACCAGCAAGGCATGCAGACCGATCGATATTGCGACCGGTTTGCCATACTCATTTCTTTTGGATTTGTGGTTTTTCATCTGCTTTACGGAACTTATTCCTTGATATCCGTTAACAGGCCGACTTTCGGTATGCCTGCTCGGCTTAATTCATCCAACACCAAAACAACTTCAGCGTACGGAGTTTGCGCATCGCCACCCACCGCTACCGGAGAGTCCGGTTTGAGTGACAGCTCCGCTTTAACACGGACGATCACGTCCTGCAGTGACAGGCCGCGCACCATGTCTTCATCGTTGACACTGACACCAAGCTGACCTTGTTTATCAATTTCAACGATGATGAAGCTCGCGTCGCTGTCCCCGGCCATTTCGCTGGCTGGTTTTGCGGTCGAGGTTTTAGGCAACTCGACATCGACACCCTGAGTAATAAAGGGCGACGTCACCATAAAGATGATCAGCAGCACCAGCATAACGTCGATATAGGGTACGACGTTAATCTCTGCGGTCATCTTGCGTTTTTTTCTTTGGTAGCCCGCCATCGCTTATTCCTTGTTGGCCATCGCCTGGCGGTGAAGAATGCTGTGGAACTCTTCTGAGAAAGTCGCGTAGTTGTGCTCTAGCTTACTCACTTTATTGCTCAGGCGGTTGTAAGCCATAACGGCCGGAATGGCAGCAAACAGGCCCATCGCGGTCGCAACCAGTGCTTCTGCGATACCCGGTGCCACCATGGCCAACGTTGCTTGCTTGACTTCACCCAGCGCGATAAAGGCGTGCATGATCCCCCAAACGGTACCAAACAGACCAATGTAAGGGCTGATCGAACCCACGGTCGCCAAAAATGGCAAGCTGGTTTCAAGATCATCCACCTCACGAGCCACCGCCACGCGCATCGCACGGCCAGTGCCTTCCATAATGAACTCCGGAGATGAGGCGTTGGATTTTCTCAGACGCGCAAACTCGGTAAAACCGGAGTAGAAGATTTCTTCTGATCCGGTCAGTTCGTCTTTGTTTTTCTTCACACTTTGATACAGTACGGACAGATCGTTGCCAGACCAGAACTTGTCTTCAAACGCTTCAGTGTCTTTTTCTGCACGAGAAAGCACTTTGCTGCGCTTGATGATCATTGCCCAGGAAGCGATCGACATCCCCAACAAAATGAGCATGACCAGTTTGACCAGCAAACTAGCCTGTAAAAAGAGGTCAAGGATTGAAATTTCAGCGGTCACTCTGTGTTAACTCCATAACAATTGATTGAGGCATAGCAATGGGCCTCATTTTCTTATTATCGATACATGCTACCTTAACCATTGCCCGGCACAATATATGCCCCTCAGGATTGACGATCTCCTGACAGAATGTGATCGAGGCCTTTTTGAGCTCAGAAATGGTGGTGTTGACGTTCAGATGATCGTCCAATCGCGCTCCCTGAAGGAAGTCGATATCCATGTGTCGGACAACAAAGCCAATGCTTTGTTCCAAAAGAAGTTGTTGTGAAACGCCTACCGAACGCAGCATCTCTGTGCGGGCACGCTCGAAGAATTTCAGATAGTTGGAGTGATACACCACCCCACCAGCGTCGGTATCTTCATAGTACACAACAACCGGCCAAATAAATTCACGGCTTGTAGCTTGCAAAACGGCACCAATTCAACAACAAAATTAGACGGTTACTATAACGCAACCCGTATCCAGTTGTGAAAGGCAATTCACCGTTTTCACAGCAATCGGACAAAAAATTAGCGCTACCCCGACGAAGTAGCGCTAATTCAGAGAAAATTCAGAACTGCAGGTAAATTGTTATAATCTGTCTCACACGAAATACTGGTAAGTCAGATAGAGCAAAATCGTCAGCGAAAAGTACGGGCTGAACAGAACCTGCCAGTACCAGCGCCTTGGTTTAAAACCTATTCCAAACACCATGCTGGCGCACAGTGCCCAGATCATCAGTGGCGCGATGATCACGTTAAAACCACCAATGGCATTGGCATAGGCGTGTGGGTCCCACATCACCAAGCCCACATGCATAAAGCCCAGGATAAGGGATAAAGCTCTCAACAGAGCCTTATCCACCGGAGCATGCAAGCGGGTTATCTGCTCAGCGAGGTTACTCACTGTCTTTGTCCATCATTTCCGAATGCTCTAACCAAAGAGCGTTGATGATACCGAATGCACAAGCAAGTAGTACACCGAGAATCCATGCGAAATACCACATAGTAAAGGCTCCTTAGTATAGTGAGTTTTTGTTTTCTTCAATGAACTTGCTGTCCAGACGACCAAACATTTTGTAGTAGGTCCAGGACGTGTAACCCAGAATGATCGGCACCATCACAAACGCAACGGCAGTCATCAGACCGAGAGTCAGTTCACTTGACGTCGAATCCCACATGGTCAGGCTGTTACTGGCCACCAGGCTAGACGGCATAACGAATGGGAACATTGCAAAACCAGCAGTCAGAATGACACCGGCGTTACCCAGGCTGGACGCCAGGAATGCAAAGCCACACTTTTCTACGCGTGATGCCAACACCGCCAGCAGCGGCATCACCACGCCCAGCGCCGGAGCAATCCACATTAGTGGGTATTCCTTGAAGTTGTTCATCCATGCGCCCGCCGACGTTTCTACCACTTTATTGAGTGGGTTCGACGCGGCATTGTGGTCGATAGCACTGGTGATCACGTAGCCGTCGATGCTCTGAATCCAGAAACCAGCCGCAACGAAGGCAACCACAGTCAGCAGCCCCATAATTTGCGCAACGCCGCGAGCACGGGTATGCAGATCGCCAGTGGTTTTCATCTGCAGCCAGGTCGCGCCCTGCATAATGATCATAAACAGGCTGACCAAACCACACAGCAGTGCAAACGGGTTGAGCAGAGCGAAGAACGAGCCGTGGTATGTCGGCATCAGCAGTTCGTTCAACTTGAATGGTACGCCTTGCAACAAGTTACCGAACGCCACACCAAAGATAAGTGGCGGTACGAAACCACTGATAGAGATACAGATATCCCAGTTTTTACGCCATTTTGGATCTTCGATCTTAGAGCGGTAGTCCAGACCGACTGGACGAAGCCACAGCGCCGCCAGCGTCAGGATCATCGCCAGGTAAAAACCAGAGAATGACGTTGCGTACACCAGTGGCCACGCAGCAAACAGCGCACCACCTGCGGTGATCAACCATACCTGGTTGCCGTCCCAGTGTGGGGCAATTGAGTTGATCATAATACGGCGTTCAGTGTCATCTTTACCGATGACAGGGACCAGCGCACCAACCCCCATATCGAAACCGTCGGTAATCGCGAAGCCAACCAGCAGGACACCAATCAGTACCCACCAGATCAGTCGCAGAGTTTCGTAATCAAACATAATAGTCTCTCCTTGCCTTACGCTTCTACCTGGCGATCCAGCTTATCTTGTGCAGATTGCGGATTCTGTTCGAAGTGGTAGCGACCCGTTTTCAGGCTGCTTGGACCTTTACGTGCAAATTTCAGCATCAGATACACTTCAGCAATCAGGAATGCGGTGTACAGCGCCAAAATGGCCACCAGCGATGTGATAATCTCTGTCGCAGTCAGTGCCGATGCCGCAAAGTGTGTCGGCAGAATCTCACCCACAGCCCAAGGCTGACGGCCGTACTCTGCAACAAACCAGCCGGCTTCAATCGCAATCCAAGGCAGTGGAATACTCAACAGCGCCGCTTTGAGCAACCAGCGTTTCTGTTCGATCTTCTGACGACAAGTCTGAATGAACGCCGCGCCGAAGACAAACAGCATAACAAAGCCACATGCCACCATAATGCGGAAAGACCAGAACAGAGGCCATACCGTCGGGATGGAATCATCAGCCGCCGCCTGGATCTGTTGCTCAGTCGCGTCTGTCACGTTTTCGGTGTAGCGTTTTAGCAGCAGGCCGTAACCCAGATCGCCTTTCACTTCGTTGAAGGCAGTCATGTTGGCTTCCGACTTGTCACCGGCACGCAGTTTTTCAAGCAGCTCGTAAGCGTACATACCGTTACGGATACGCTCAACGTGCTCAGCACGCAGATCCTTCAGGCCAGTGACCTGCTCATCGAGTGAACGGGTAGCAATAATGCCCATCACGTAAGGGATCTTAATAGCGTAATCAGTGTGCATTGTTTCCTGATTTGGTAGACCAAACAGGGTGAATGACGCCGGCGCAGGTTCCGTGTTCCATTCTGCTTCGATCGCCGCCAGTTTCACTTTCTGAACTTCACCCAGTTCATAACCTGAGTCATCACCCAGAACCAGAGTCGACAGAATGGCCGCAATACCAAACGAAGCTGCCACAGCAAAAGAACGACGCGCGAATGCGATGTCACGACCTTTCAACAGGTAGTATGAGCTGATGCCTAGAATGAACATCGCGCCAGTCGTATAGCCAGCAGAAACAGTGTGTACGAATTTCACCTGAGCAACCGGGTTGAAGACAACCTCAGCAAAGCTCACCATTTCCATTCGCATGGTTTCAAAGTTGAACTCAGCACCTACCGGGTTTTGCATCCAGCCGTTTGCAATCAGAATCCACAGTGCAGAGAAGTTTGAACCCAGAGCAACTAACCACGTTACAGCAAGGTGCTGTCGTTTTGTCAGGCGATCCCAGCCAAAGAAGAACAGACCCACAAAAGTCGATTCTAGGAAGAAGGCCACTAAGGCTTCAATGGCAAGAGGGGCACCAAAAATGTCACCAACATAGTGGGAATAGTAAGACCAGTTTGTACCAAACTGGAACTCCATGGTCAGGCCGGTAGCCACACCCAGAGCAAAGTTAATACCGAACAGCTTACCCCAGAACTTGGTCATGTCCTTGTAGATTTGCTTGTCGGTCATTACATAGAGTGACTCCATGATGGCCAGCAGAAATGCCATACCTAAAGTCAGTGGAACGAACAAGAAGTGATACATCGCAGTGAGCGCAAACTGCAACCGCGATAGATCAACGACGTCAATCATGGTAACTCCTTTGTGTCGGCTGAAATGACACTATCGACATAACGAGCAACGCAAGCCCCCATGTTGTTCAACATTGAAACTTGTTGATAAAAAACATCATATTGTTGCAATTATGTACCGTAATGGTTAGTTAATTGTTAAGCATCAGCTAATAT
>NZ_WXWP01000218.1:0-14538 GCF_009904765.1 Vibrio sp. V39_P1S14PM300 | reverse complement strand
AAGCACAAGTGGTCGAAATAATATTTGCCATCGCTCATCGGTAAATAACGCATCGTTCATTGAAATTCCTAGAGAGGAGTGTCGTCATGAACCAAAAGGAACACATTAAAGCGTATCCCGGACCAGCAGCCGGCTGGGGCGCGCTCAAAGCGGTCACCAAAAGCTGGTTAGGCAGTGAGAATGCGTTTCGTAACCTGAGAGCGATGTTGAAAACCAACCAGAACGGCGGCTTCGACTGTCCGGGATGTGCGTGGGGTGAATCGCCGGAAAGCGGGATGGTGAATTTCTGCGAAAACGGCGCAAAAGCCGTCAACTGGGAATCCACCAGCCGTCTTGTGGACCCGGATTTCTTTGCTAAATACAGCGTTTCGGAACTGGCGAAGCAAACCGATTACTGGCTGGAATATCAGGGCCGCCTGAGTCATCCGATGCGTTATGATTCTGAAACCGATCACTACGTCGAAATCTCCTGGGACGATGCGTTTGCGATGGTCGGACGCCACCTCAACGCGCTGGCGTCTCCGGACGAAGCGGAATTTTACACCTCCGGTCGCGCCAGCAATGAGGCGGCGTACATTTATCAACTGTTTGTGCGAGCGTTTGGTACCAATAACTTCCCTGACTGTTCAAACATGTGCCACGAAGCCAGTGGGATTGGCATGTCCGACACCATCGGGGTCGGCAAAGGGACGGTGGTATTTAAAGATTTGGAATTGGCGGATGCGATTTTTGTCATCGGCCAGAACCCGGGGACCAACCACCCGCGTATGCTTGAACCTTTGCGTGAAGCGGTAAAACGCGGCGCGCAGGTGATCTGTCTGAACCCGCTCAAAGAACGTGGTTTGGAGCGTTTCCAACACCCACAACACCCGATTGAAATGCTGAGCAACGGCTCGGAGCCGACCAGTAGTGCCTATTTCCGCCCCGCTTTGGGCGGGGATATGGCCGTGTTCCGCGGTATGGCGAAGTTTCTGCTGCAATGGGAGCGCGAAGCGCAAGCATTGGGTGAAGCGCCGGTTTTCGACCACGATTTTATTCGCGAGCACACGACGGGCGTGGATGCTTACTTAAACGTTGTCGATCGTACCTCGTGGAAACACATTACTCAGCAATCGGGTTTGGGGCTCGATGAAATCGAAGTGCTGGCACGCATGTATCGCCGTGCTGAACGCGTGGTGATGTGCTGGGCGATGGGGCTGACTCAGCACCGCCACTCCGTGCCGACCATTCAGGAAGTGGTGAATTTACAACTGCTGCGCGGGAACGTCGGCAAACCGGGTGCCGGGCTGTCGCCGGTGCGTGGTCACAGTAACGTGCAGGGTGACCGCACGATGGGGATTGATGAACAGCCGCCGGAGTTTCTGTTGGATGCGCTGGAAAAACGCTTCCAATTCAAAGTGCCGCGCGAACATGGTCATAACGCCGTGCTTGCCATCAAGGCGATGGAAGAGAAGCGCGCCAAAGTGTTTATCGGCCTTGGCGGTAACTTTGCGCAGGCGACGCCGGATACACCACGTACTCATGATGCGCTGCGCAACTGCGAGCTGACCGTACACATCGCCACCAAACTGAACCGTTCACATCTGGTGACTGGTCGCGATGCGTTGATCCTGCCATGCCTTGGCCGTACTGAAATCGATATTCAGGCCAACGGCCCGCAGGGCGTGACGGTTGAAGATACTTTCAGCATGGTGCACCTCTCCTATGGTCAGCTCAAAGCGCGCTCGCCATCTCTACGCTCTGAGCCTGCGATTCTGGCGGGGATTGCCAAAGCGACACTGGGTAATTTCCCAATCGACTGGGATTGGGCGATCGCTGATTACAGTCACATTCGTGATTTGATCGCTGACACCATTCCCGGGTTTGAAAACTTCAATCAGCGTTTGCAGCATCCGGGCGGTTTTTACCTGGGTAATACGGCGGCCCGTCGTGAATGGAAGACAGCCAGCGGGAAAGCGCAGTTTGCTGCGCCAGCGTTGCCGGATCAACTGGTGAACGAAAACGTGATTCAACGCGGCGATGCGCCGGATCTGATCCTGCAAACCCTGCGTTCCCACGATCAGTACAACACCACGTTGTATGGGCTGGATGACCGTTATCGCGGCGTGTTTGGCATGCGCGATGTGGTGTTCGTCAACGCAGAGGACATTCGTCGTCTGGGCTATGAACCGGGCGATAAAGTGGACTTGGTGACCTTGTGGGACGACGGGCTGGAGCGCCGTGTCAGCGGTTTTGAACTGGTGGCGTATGACATGCCAACCGGACAGGCCGCGGCGTATTACCCGGAAACCAATCCGCTGGTACCGCTCGATAGCTACGGCGATCGCACCTTTACGCCGACCTCCAAGTTTGTGGCCATCAAACTGGAAAAAGTCAAACCAAGCAGCGTGATTCCAACCACTGCACTGTAATTCGGTTTACTTCTATTTATCTCATTGGCCCTGCTTGGTGTTGTGCGGCAGGGCCAGCGACCTCTGAAAGATTAAGGATTCTGGTATGTTTCATTTAGAGGCTCTCGACCTGGCGCGCATTCAGTTTGCGTTCACGGTGTCGTTTCACATTATTTTCCCTGCCATCACCATTGGGCTGGCCAGTTTTCTCGCGGTGCTGGAATGGCGCTGGATGAAAACCGGCAATCCGGTGTACAAAAATCTCTATCACTTCTGGTGCAAAATTTTCGCCGTTAACTTTGGCATGGGCGTGGTGTCCGGTTTGGTGATGTCGTACGAATTTGGCACCAACTGGGCGCGCTTTTCTGATTTTGCCGGCAGTGTCACCGGACCACTTCTGACCTACGAAGTGCTGACGGCCTTTTTCCTCGAAGCCGGATTTTTGGGTGTCATGCTGTTTGGCTGGCACAAAGTCAGCCGCCGCATGCACTTCTTTGCCACGGTGATGGTGGCGATTGGGACGCTGATTTCAACGTTCTGGATCCTGTCGTCCAACAGTTGGATGCAGACCCCGCAAGGCATTGAAATTGTGGATGGCCGCGTGGTGCCTGTCGACTGGTTTAAAATCGTATTCAACCCGTCATTCCCTTACCGACTGGCGCACATGGCATTGGCTGCCTTCCTGTCGACGGCATTCTTTGTTGCCGCTTCAGCGGCCTGGCATTTACTACGCGGTCGCAAGAGTGCTGAAGTGAAAAAAATGTTCTCAATGGCTATGTGGATGATTCTGCTGGTGGCACCACTGCAAGCGGTGGTGGGCGATGCACACGGTTTAAATACGCTCGAACATCAACCCGCGAAAATTGCGGCGATTGAAGGGCACTGGGAAAACAAACCGGGCGAAGCGACGCCGTTGATCCTGTTCGGTATTCCGGATATGGACGCGGAGAAAACCCGCTTCAGCCTTGAAGTGCCGTATCTGGGCAGCTTAATTCTGACCCACAGTCTGGAGAAACAGATCCCGGCGCTGAAAAGTTTTGCGAAAGAAGACCGACCCAATTCAACCATCGTGTTCTGGAGTTTCCGCGTGATGGCTGGCCTTGGCATGTTGATGATTCTGTCTGCCCTGACGGCGTTGTGGCTGCGTCGCAAAGGCAAGCTCTACAACACCAAACTGTTCCATCGCTTTGTCCTGCTGATGGGGCCATCGGGACTGATTGCGCTGCTGGCAGGCTGGTTCACGACCGAAATCGGCCGTCAGCCATGGGTGGTGTACGGCATGATGCGCACCCGCGATGCGGCATCGAACCATGATGTATTGCAGATGAGCATCACGCTGGCGCTGTTTGTCATCATTTACTTCTCGGTGTTTACCGTCGGGATCACCTACATGATGCGTCTGGTGGGCAAAGGCCCGACAGCGGTTGAGCAAGAACGCGTGAGTGATGACCCGCTCAGTCTGGCGAAATAAAGGAGCACAACATGACCGTTCAAGGTATCGATTTATCCGTGATTTGGGCCGTGATCATCGCGTTTGGCTTGCTGCTGTACGTGATTCTCGATGGCTTTGACTTAGGCTTAGGCATTCTTTTTCCGTTCATCTCCGACCCGAAAGAGCGCGATGTGATGATGAACACGGTCGCGCCGGTGTGGGATGGCAACGAAACCTGGCTGGTGTTTGGCGGTGCGACGTTGTACGCCGCATTCCCATTGGCGTATTCCGTCATTCTGGAAGCGCTGTATCTGCCGCTGGTGCTGGTATTAGCAGGGCTGATTTTCCGTGGCGTTGCATTTGAGTTTCGCTTTAAAGCGTCAGCGAAATCGCGTCACTGGTGGGATAAAGCGTTCATTGGTGGCTCGATCATGGCGGCGTTTTTCCAAGGCGTCGCACTGGGCACTTACGTCGCGGGCATTCCCGTGGTGAACCGCCAGTTTGCCGGGGGGGATTTTGACTGGTTAGCGCCGTTTCCACTGCTGTGTGGGTTGGGTTTGACGCTGACCTACGCGCTGCTGGGCAGTACTTGGTTGCTGATGAAAACCGACGGCATGCTGGAGAGCAAAATGCGCCACTACAGCCGCCCGCTGACTTACGCGTTGATCGTGATGATTGCGATGGTGGCGGTATGGACCGCGTGGTTAAACCCGCACCTGGCTGACTTGTGGCTGAGCGGTCATCAATGGGTCTTTACGGCGTCAGTGGAAGTGTTGGCGGTGATTGCCGTGGCGCTGATTCTGCGTAATCTGCGCAAACGCCACTCTTACAAACCGTTTGTTGCCACGCTGTTTTTGATTGCACTCGGCTATGTGAGCCTGATGATCAGCATCTGGCCGACCATCATTCCGCCATCGGTTGACTTCTGGCAGGCGGCGTCACCGCTTTCCAGCCAACTGTTTGCGTTGATAGGCGTGCTGTTTATCCTGCCCGTGATTCTGGCGTACACCGCTTGGGGTTACTACGTCTTTCGCGGCAAAGTGCAGGTGGGCGAGGCGTATCACTAACACCAAACGTTGATGCGAGACTGTCATCGATGACGTCTCAACACAAAGCCTCGCACTTGCGAGGCTTTGTGTTCGCGCTGGGCGCTTCTTGTGCAGTTTGAGTGTTATCTATACCAGTTGGCAGTTTGTTGGGCATTCAGTTGATAAATATGAAATATTTTGTTGACCTGAAAATTCAATCCGTTAAAGTACGCCTCGTTCCAGCGGGTTAGCCCGGTAGGGAATGGTGTTACCATCGCATATCTGCGTTGCCCTGGTGGTGGAATTGGTAGACACAAGGGATTTAAAATCCCTCGGCGTTCGCGCTGTGCCGGTTCAAGTCCGGCCCGGGGCACCATATCTCTGATTAAGAACAATTTGAAAGGCGCGTTGGCAGAGTGGCTATGCAGCGGATTGCAAATCCGTGGACCTCGGTTCGACTCCGGGACGCGCCTCCATTATTTTTGAAAAAGCCTCGGTGTATACCGGGGCTTTTTCATTTTAGGCTTAAGCGGAACATGGGCTAGAGCGGGTTTTCATCTCACGCTTTCTCATCGGCATTGCGTCAATCGTTTGAGAGACTTCTTTCCAGTTGGTTTTTTTCCCCCATCTGAGCTTTTCGTTGCCGTCTTTGCCAATCAAAACAGCAGTGTGCTCTTTTTCGTTGGCGCCGTATGCGCGAAACAGGGCAGGGATATTAAATTCTTCTTTAACCCAGCCCGGGATCGTGAAGCCATCGGCCGTGACCACGATGGTGACAACATCACGATCTGAAAGTTGGCATTCATTGATCAGCGCTTCCATCAAAAATTGCTGAACGTGTTCATCGTTAGAAGGGGCAAAGTAGAGCACGCTACGGTGGCTCCAGTATTCCGCATTTGCCGGATATGCAGCGACCAGGCTGGTGTGCAAACACAGCAGAGTAGTAATGATTAATCGAAGCATATACGCCTCCCGGGTAAAGCTACATTCCTGTACTCATACGTTCAGTTTAGAAAACAGGAACACTTCATGCTGTAGTCCGGATGGACGATTTACGGTGTACAGAGACACAAAGGCCAGCATTTTGCTGGCCTGAGATTACTGTTCCTGCACGTCCTGAATATCAGGCTGCGTATCACTAGCGACTTGTTCTGCTTCCAGTTTTTCACGCTCAGCTTTCGATATATAGCGAGGTTTATTGCTTTTATGCAGCTTGGAGTTTTGCTTCTTTTGCTTAGCTTTGAGAATCTGGTTGATTTTCTTTTTGCGGTTCATTTGATCTAGGTATTAGGCATTTCGGACGCGTGAGGATATAGTTTTTTCTTTCTGGTTACAAACTCTGATTCTGTCTATGCAACCACTCGAAACCACACGCCTGCGTCTGCGCTTTATTACGTTTGACGATGCGCCCTTTATCCTGAAACTCTACAATACCAGTGGTTTTCTGCGCTTTGTCGGAAACAAGCGTCTCAGTACGGAACCTGACGCTGAACACTACATCGAGAACGCCTTTTTAACGATGGAGAGGGACAAGGGCGTCAGTCTGCTGGTGGTTGAAGAGAAACAGACATCAACCCCGATTGGCGTATGTGGCCTTATCAAGCGAGAGGTGCTCGATGCCTATGATGTTGGCTACGGGTTCTTACCGCAGGCGACTGGAAAGGGTTACGGAACGGAGTCTGTGCTTGCTGTGATTCGTTATGCGGAGCAGCAGGAACATATTGACGAGTTGGTGGCAATCACGACGGCTGACAATGAAGCCAGTAAGGCGCTGCTGAATAAAGCCGGCTTTCAGTTTGCCAAAACTCAACAGGTTCTTGAGGACGGGAGGGCGTTGTTGCTGTATTCGTTGACGATGAGGCAATATGACTGAGAATAATGAGATTTTTAACGGCGAGTTATTAAAAGAGTTCAACACCGTAAAAGCCATGATCTGGATTTATTGTCGCGACAAGCATGGTGCCCGTCAAATCTTGTGTGAAGAGTGTGACGCGCTATTGCGCTACGCGGAGCAGCGACTGGATCGCTGCCCTTATGGAGCAGCCAAACCGACCTGTAACCGTTGCCCGATCCACTGCTATAAACCGGAGCCAAAGCAAAAAATGCAGGCCGTGATGCGGTATGCAGGCCCGAGAATGTTATTGCCTCACCCGATTCTGGCAATCCGCCACCTGATACACGAAAGGCGTGCAGTGCCGGACAAACCGGTACCACACGCCTCCAATCGTCATCGAAGGATGAAGCGTTAAGTTGATCCTGTTAGTCGCCGGCAACCAAACGACGTTTGGTTTTGACACTGGCCAGCAACATATAGATGCAAGTCGCCAACAATGCCGCAAACAAGTAGCCCATCAAACCTTGTTGTGAACGCATGAAGCTGTCAGCCAGAATCGGACCCACAACAGACCCGATGCTGTAGCTAAATAGCATGACTTGAGTCACCGCGACTATTTTAGATGGCTCCATCTTGTCACAGCCTAAGTTGATCGCGATAGGATACAGAGCAAACGTCGCCATACCCAGCATAAAAATGCACACCGCCAACACAGACAGGCTGCCGTCCAACGTTGTAATCGCTATCGCGCCAACACCCAGAAGACAGAACATGGCCATCAACAGCGTGCGGCCGAGGAATTTGGATGCCCAAGGCACCATAGGTTGAACGGCCATACCACCCAGTATGATCAGAGCCATAAGCGTACCCAAGTCCTCGTTGCTTATTCCACGATGCGCCAGTTCAAGGGGCATGAGGCCGTAGATTGCGCCAAGCGTTAAACCGGAAACCACGCAGCCGATGATCGCAGCATGATTCATTTTACTGATCTGCTTGAATGACAGACGGGATGGCTGTTCGCTTTCTGGCTGATCGGATTCACCAAAGACAAGCACAACCACCGCCAGCAACAGCAGTGTAAAGATCGCAATAAAAGGCACACCGCCTTCAATACCGAGATAACCGATGCCCAGTTGACCGATAGATGAACCGCCATAAAGTGACGCCATATAAATACCCAGACGGCGAGCGCGGCCTTTCTCATCCCCATGCAACAGCCAGGATTCTACAATCACAAACACGCCAGCTACAGCGATACCCGCGATAAAACGTGCAGCCAACCAAATGGTTGCTTGTGGCAATAAAGGAAGCACAAGAATGGTCGCGATAAATGCACTCAGGCACCAAACAAATGCTTTGCGGTGTCCGCATTGATGCACCAGAGGTTCGATAACAATCGCACCAACTAAGAGACCTGCGTAGAAAACACTCGCCAGCCAGCTGGCCAACTGACTATCAAGACCATAATGAGGCAAAACCAGAGGAATTAAGCTCATTAGGTAGCCAGAAGCTACAGCATATAGCGATAACGCAATAACAGGCACGGATATGCGTGCTTTTTGCGCAGTTTCAAAAGTGTTTTCCACCGCTGGATCCCCAAAAGAAAAGAGTCAAGAACATTATGATTTTCGGGGCGACTATGCAGATTTCACAGATAAGGGTAAAACGAAAAATATCGAACTTTACGATAAAAATTATTTATCGTAACTGAGTGTGGAGTAATCATAACAAAAGTCGGCATATTTAGTGAAGATATGCCGACTTTTTATGCATTTATATGAGATGGTGTTATTTAGAGGCTGCTGAGTTAAGCCATTGATCAAATTGTGACTTTGGTAGAGCGCCATTAACCATATCGACTCTCTGACCGTTCTTAAATACCATTACTGTAGGAATGCTGCGAATCTGATATCTTGCCGCAATGTTTTGCTGAGTCTCTGTATCGACTTTAATAAATCGCATCTGACCTTTTCGCTCTGCGGCAACATCAGCAAAAATAGGTGCAAATCCCACGCAAGGATTACACCAAGGCGCCCAAAAATCGATCACGACAGGTTGTTGGCTAGTAAGTAAAGCGTCCAGGTTGGCTTCAGTACCTTCAATAGGGGCGCCGTCAAACAGAGGTGACTGACATTTACCGCAGATTGGGTTTTCTGAAACACGTTCTACTGGTACTCGATTCAAACCATGGCAAGACGGACAACGGCTGTTAAATGTAGACATAACTTTCTCTCGAAACTTTCATTTGTTATCGGTTGAATTATGACATGAATCTTAAATAGAGCGTATCGGTACGCCGCGATACTGAGTATACTTCGGTGAAAAAGATGTATAAAAAGGTTATTAATGACTCAATATTACGCAGAAATTACCGGTTGGGGTAAATGTCTCCCGCCGGCTACGCTCTCCAACGACGACCTCAGCACTTTTCTCGATACTTCGGATGAATGGATTCGCTCTCGTACCGGCATCGAAAACCGTCGCATCAGCCATGTAAACACTTCGGAAATGGCGACCGTTGCTGCAAAACACGCTTTAGCGTGTGCTGGAATCAGCGCGAATGAGATTGATGTGCTGATTGTTGCGACCTGTTCACCGGATTCGCTCATTCCTAACATTGCATCTAAAGTATCGCAAAATCTGGGCATGAAAGCGGCGGCTGCATTTGATCTCAATGCCGCTTGTACCGGATTTGTCTACGGGCTCGAAACGGCGACTCGCCTGATTCAGGCTGGCAACTATCGCAATGCCCTGGTTATTGGTGCAGAAAGGCTGTCATTCTTTATTGACTGGACCATGCGTGATACTGCTGTCCTGTTTGGTGATGGGGCAGGCGCTGTAGTGCTGAGCCGCACAGAACAGAAAGCCGGGTTGCAAAGTGCACAATTAGGCTGTGATTCTGCAGGTCGTGACATCCTGGCGGTACCCAAGTTCGGTACATCGATGGATCGTTTTGCTGCGGACAACGGTTACTGGGAATTCGACTTTATCGGTAAAGAGATTTTCAAACGTGCGGTAAAAGGCATGGGAGCGGCAGCCCAGAGTGTATTGTCTCGTTCCGGTTTGTCTACTGAAGAGGTTGATGTCGTGATTCCTCACCAAGCTAATATCCGGATTATTCAGACGCTGTGCGATCTATCCGGTATCAGCCAGGAAAAGGCGTTTGTGAACATTCACAAATACGGTAATACTTCCGCGGCAACCGTGCCTATTGCCTTATGTGAAGCGCTTGAGCAGGGAAAAGTGAAACCAAATGACGATTTGCTTTTGGCCGCATTCGGTGCTGGATTGACCTGGGGGGCTGGGCACATAAAATGGGGTGAGCGTGTCACGCCGATAGGGCAAAGTGATGCAGCTCTTCCAGAGTGCCCACACAGTGCACTTGAGCTACTTGCCAATGCAATTGAGCATTGTAAAAGTAAGCCAGAGTAAAAACCCGACCGTCGCCGCCAATTTGTGCGGCGACTGTGTTTTTGCCTAGGGAAAGCAAACCTCTGCTGGTATTATCCACCTCTAAAGTAAAGTATAACGGCACGTCTTCAATGAAGTTTCTTCACACCTCCGACTGGCATCTTGGCCGCCAATTTCACAATGTCTCTCTTCTTGATGATCAACGCGCAGTGATAGAACAGATCATCGATTATATTGCCAATCATCCGGTTGATGCTCTAGTGATTGCTGGTGATATTTATGATCGTTCGGTTCCACCGACCAGCGCCATTGAGTTGCTGAATGAGACCGTCAACCGGATTTGTGGTGAACTCAATACGCCAGTCATTCTGATCTCTGGCAATCATGACGGCGCACAGCGGCTGGGTTTTGGTGCAGAGCAAATGCGCCATGCCGGTCTGCATATTTTAAGCAGTTTCGATGATCTGTTGAATCCGGTGGTTATTCACTCTGAGACGAGCGGAGACGTTGCATTTTACGGTATGCCTTATCACGATCCGGAACTGATCCGACATTTGTATCAAGAGAGCGTCTCCGATCATGATGAAGCTCATGCATTCCTTTCTAAACGAATTCAAGAGAGTTGGAACGTGGACCAGCGTCATGTGCTGATCAGCCACTGTTTTGTCGATGGCGCCATCGAGTCGGAATCCGAACGTCCGCTATCCATTGGTGGCTCTGATCGAGTCAGTCATGAACATTTTGTTGAATTTGATTACGTAGCGCTGGGCCATTTGCATCAACCACAACAGAAAGGTGAAGAGTACATTCGCTATTCAGGTTCATTGATGAAATACAGCTTTTCTGAACAGCATCAGAAGAAGGGGATGACATTGGTTGAGTTGGACGAGAAAGGCTTTAAGTCGGCAACTCACATTGATCTGAAAGCGCCTCATGAAATGCGAATTATTGAGGGTGAACTGAATGATATTATTGCTCAGGGAATGACCGACCCGAACAATCACGATTATGTGTTGATTCGCCTGCTGGATAAGCATGCGATTCTCGACCCGATGGAAAAGCTGCGTAAAGCGTATCCGAATGTGCTTCATTTGGAAAAGCCCGGCATGTTGATTGGCGTGGATCAAGAAATGGGTAGAGCCAGGCTAGCTAGAGGTGAAATTGATATGTTTCGGGATTTCTTTCTGGAGGCCAAACAGGAATCATTGACACCTGCTCAGGAAGAAGCAATGGCCAGTATTATCAGCAAGCTAACTGGTGATAAGGAGGTCCGCTCATGAAACCGATCAAACTAATACTTCAGGCGTTTGGTCCGTTTTCGGGACAAGAGCAGGTCGATTTCACCAAATTGGGTGCCTCTCCGCTGTTTTTGATCAATGGCCCGACCGGCTCTGGAAAAAGCTCTATTTTAGATGCTATCTGTTTTGCACTCTATGGCGAAACCACAGGCAGTGAGCGGACTGGTGATCAAATGCGTTGCGATCATGCTGAGCCTAACACACTGACCGAGGTCAGTTTTGAGTTTTCTCTTGGCAGTAAAGTCTACAAGGTTGTTCGGACGCCCGATCAGGAAGTGCCCAAAAAGCGAGGTGACGGTACCACGAAGAAAACGCACACAGCATCACTGTATCTGGTTGCGAATGGAGAGGAGCAACTCATCGCTAGCCGCCCGACTGCGGTGTCTAAAGAGATGCTGTCTATCATTGGTCTGGATGTGAAACAGTTCCGCCAGGTCATGGTGCTACCTCAAGGAAAGTTTCGTGAGCTATTGACCGCGAACTCAAAGGAACGCGAACAGATTTTTGGACAGCTATTCCAAACACACATTTACACTCAGATCGAGAAAGCACTGTTTGATCGAGCTGCCGGTATACGAAAAGAAAAAGATGAGTTTGATAACCAGATTAAAGGGGCACTGGATGTCGTCTCGGTCAACAGCGAAGAAGAGCTTCAGGCAGAAAAAGCGCGTTTGGCTCCTATCTTGAGCGGAAGTGACCAGCAATATCAGAATGCCCAAAAACAGTTAGATCATACCAAGCAGCAACACTCGGCTGCCTTAGAGCTGAGTCACCAGTTTGCCCAGAAAGCGAAGTTGGATGCGGAATTGAAAGAGCATCTGGCTAAACGTGAGGGTATCGATAAGTTACGTCTGCAGAAACAACAGGCGCAAAAAGCCATGCAGCTTGATCGCCCATACGATCAGATGAAGAGTGCTGAGAAACAGTGCGAGACTGCCAGAAATAGTATAAAAGATAAATCTCTGCTTCTGGAACAGGCTCAGCAGCAGCTAAAAGACGCGGAGAGTGCGTATCAGGCAGCCGAGAAAAATAGCGAGCAGGTCAGTGAACTCAATCAGCAACTGTTCCAACTGGAGTCAGTAGGCAAGAAATTCGCCGCGTTGAATGAGCAACAAAAATTGCTTGAAAGTGCTAATCAAGCCTTTGTCGCAGCCACTTCGCATCATCAGAAATCTGAGCAGACATTTAAGCACCTGGATACTCAACTTCAGGCGAAACGAACTGAGCGTGAACAAGCACAGCAGCAAAGTGCGACGCTGGATGGTAAACGACTGTCCCTCACCAATACCATTGAGCTGATTGATCTTCGCCTGAAACATCAGCAACTCATCCAGCGCCAGAATGCTGAGTTACAGCGGTTCCAGCAAGTGGAAAAGCAGTATCAAGCCGCTCAAGAGCAAACCAACCTTGCGCGTCAAACTGCAGATAAACTCGAGTTTGTCTGGCACAGCAATCAGGCAGCAGAGCTGGCGGCAAGATTGACAGAAGGTGACTCCTGCCCTGTGTGTGGTAGTCACACGCACCCTCAGTTGGCGCAGTTTATGGGTGACGCTGTAACAAAAGATCAAGTCCAACAAGCGCGTGAATACCAGCAGCAGCAAACGAACCGCGAGCTTGAACAGGCAAGTTTACGGCAAAAGCTGGAAAGTGATTTACAGTACTTGCAGCAGGAAGCCGTTCAAGTCGAAGCCTCTTTGCAGCAGAAAGAAGCAACGGATTTGGAAACGTTACAACAACGGAAACTATCGCTGGAAAACGAAATTCAACGTTTGTCTGCTATTGACTTAGTTGCGCTAGAAGACCAGTTGCGCCAATTGGAAATCAAACTGGTTCAGGCTCAGCAAGAGCACGACGCTCAGGGACAAAACCTTGAAAAAGCGCGACGAGAGTTGACTGAAGCAGAAACCAAAGTCGCGTCGCTACAGTCGGATATTACGTCCGACTTTACGCACGTTGACCAAGTCAGACAAAAGTACAGCTCAGTTCAGAAGCAGATACAGAGCTTGACTCTGGCAGAACAGCAGGCACGTACGCGATTATCGGAGATGCAGAACCTGGTTGCGTCGTCTCAATCTGCCCATATCAGTGCCAAAGAGCAGCTTCAATCCTGGACAACGGAATTGGAACGGGCTCAGGCGCAATGGGAACACGCTTTAGCCCAGACAGATTTTCACGATGTGGACGCTTACCTAAAGGCGAAGTGGGACGAAGCCCAACACACAGCTGCAGATGGTCGCCTCCGTCAGTTTGATGAGTTATTGGCGACTCTGAAAGGGCGGATTGATAACGTTGCTCTGGCGTTAGAAGGTAAAGAGCCGCCTAATTTGGCGTCCATTGAAAGTGAATTAGCTGGAAAGCAAAAAGTGGTGAGTGGTGCGTTTGATATGCTGGCATCCCACCGCTCTCGTATGGATAGCTTGGTTCAGGTGGAACAGAAACTGGCGCGATTGTACGAGAAAAACGCCGAACTAGAAAAAGCCTACCAAGTGTACGGTACGCTCAGTGACATTGCTAATGGTCGTACTGGGGCCAAAGTCAGCCTACATCGTTTTGTGTTGGGAGTTTTGCTTGATGATGTATTGATTCAGGCATCTCTGCGCCTCAGAGTAATGACTAAAGGCCGCTATGAATTACGTCGCAAAGAGGATAGAGCGAAAGGGAATGCGGGCTCTGGTCTCGATTTGATGGTCGAGGACGGATACACCGGAAAACTGCGTGATGTGGCCACGCTTTCTGGCGGTGAATCATTTATGGCTGCATTGGCCCTGGCTCTGGGGCTGTCGGACGTGGTGCAGTCATACAGTGGCGGCATTCGTCTCGATACACTGTTCATTGATGAAGGTTTTGGCAGCTTAGATCCTGAATCCCTTGAACTCGCAATTCAGACTTTAATCGACCTGCAACAAGGCGGCCGCACGATAGGTATCATCTCTCACGTCAGTGAGTTGAAGGAACAGATGGCTTTGCGTGTGGATGTATCTTCAAGTCGAACTGGCAGTAAAATAAAAGTACTGGGAAATCAGAGTCTGGTCTATTAATCAGGATTTTTATTGTGTTAATACGCAATTACTGGCTATAAAGAAATAAAAGAATCAAAATTCAGTCACGGTTAACGTCTCATTAATAAGACGTTAGAAACTCGGTT